>SMVY01000107.1 GCA_004357415.1 Gemmatimonadota bacterium | reverse complement strand
TTTTCAGGTAGAGCTGTGGCGCGATCGGAACGTGTGGTTCGACGCCCTCGAACGACAGGTCGAGTGGGACATCGTGGTGCGGCGCGAGCCGCTCCTCGATCAATACACGGTGAACACCATTACCCCGGCTTCGGTCGGCGAACAACGGTATGCCACCCTGGGCGCCCTCACCAGTGCCCTCGAATACGCCTACCGCATCACCATCGGCCCCACCGAGCCCGGCGACTATTACTACGCGGGCGTACTGGGTCTGGCGACGTTATCGGACACGGACCTCGAGGAGCTCGATCGGTTCTTGCGGGGAGATCTCGGATCGGCGGCAAGCGGGGGGGAGAACCTCGGCGATGCGGTCAGCCGCGGAGCCAAGCGATTGCTGCTCCGCTTGGCTGGCTTGCCGAGCCTCCGACTGGAAGCCCGGTCGGAGCGGTTCAAAGTCCGCTGAGAGCCTGCAGCGCGTCCTTGCCGTAGAACATGCGGATGTACTTCGTCTGAATGGATGAAAGTCGGCGGACGGCCCAGGCGAGGTGGACGAAATGAGGTTCCTGGGGCGCCACCTTCGGACGCATGCCGCATTCCTCGGCCAGCCGGTTCCCCTTCCGTGTGTTACACCTGCTACATGCCGTCACCACGTTGGCCCAGGTGTTCTTGCCTCCGCGCGACAGCGGGACGAGATGGTCCCGCGTTAGACATTCACGGTGGCGCAGATCCGCCTGTGTCCGTTGGCAATACTGGCAGCGATAGTCGTCGCGCGCGAAAAGGAAGGTATTGGTCACTTGCCGCCGGAACCGGCGGGGTACGTGCACAAACCGAATCAACCGGATGACTGCGGGTCGTGGGATGTGCAGTCGCTCGCTGCGGATGACGTGATCACCTTCCGCCTCGACAATCTCCGCCTTGCCATCGATGACCAGCCGGAGGGCTCGCCGGACCGGAACCAGCGTCAGCGGTTCATAGGATGCATTGAGTGCCAAACACCTCACAGATGCTCTCCTAAGGCACGGACCGTTGCTGCTGGAAAGAAAGACTCCCACTTGGGGACGGATCAGCCGATGGCTACCCCACACCCCTGACGAGGCCGTTCGAAATTCCTGCAACCGGATTGAATCGTAACGTTCCCAGGAAGCGGTAGCAAGGCGGCCGGGAGCCGAGCAATGGCTTCCTCAGGACCTGCGGTACCGGTCGATTCCGGCTACCGTGGCCAGCACGACGTCCTCGTCCGGCGAGTACAACACCCGCCCCGCCATGGTGTCGGCCGTGACTCCGTCGCCGGATTGTCGGACCACGAGGTCGGCCCAGCGCCCGACCTCGAGCGCGCCGATGGTGCTGCCCCAGCCAATCGCCTCCGCAGAACCTATGGTAGCAAGCTCGATAGCCTCCGCGGCGCTGAGCCCTGCCAGCTCCCTGGCCAGGCGCGCCTCCGCCAGCAAATCCGCTGGAGACGCCGAGATCTCCGAGTCCGTCCCCAGGCCGACGGTGATCCCGGCATCGAGCAACGCCCGCAGTGGCGCCTCGCCGTGACCGTGCCTCATGTTGGATACCGGACAGTGGGCAACCGAGCACTGCCGTCGTGCCAACAGATCGATGTCGGCCTCGTCGACTCGGATGCTGTGGATGCACAACAGCCCCGGACCGAGGATCCCGTGCCGCTCGAGCCACGCGACCGGTGAGTCGCCCAGCGGTTCCGGCAGGGGGATCCCCCGAGCCCGCCACACCTCCTGGAACGGTCCGGTTCCGGTTGCCAGAAGATCGGTCTCGGCCTGGGACTCGGCGATGTGGACCGCCATGGGGAGCCCCTCGTCTCTGGCGAACGCTGCCACGGCACGGTAGAGCGGACCGCTGACCGTGTATGGCGCGTGGGGCGAGACGCCTATGCGAAGGCGAACCGAGGCTGACGTCTGGAGTATTGCGACCCGGCTGGCCAAGAGTGCGACGCTGTCTTGGCACTGGTCGGGGTGCGGGCCGAATACTTCCTGGAACACCACGCCCCGCCCACCGAGTTCGTCAAGCGCCTCAGCGACCGCACCGCTGTCACCGGTCTCGGCAACGGTCGTGACCCCGGCGGCGAAACACTGTTGCACTCCCTTCCTGGCGGCAACCCGGAAGTCTTCCGCCGACCGAGTCTCCTTGAGTCTGCGGACCGAGCGGATCCAGGCGTCGAACCGCGGCTCGTCGACTTCCCCGGCGAAGCCCGTCAGCTCGAGATGGCTGTGGGCATTGACCAAGCCGGGCATGATGATCGCGCCCGCGAAATGCTCAGCCGGGACTCCGGGCGGCCTGGGCACCTCACCGTCGGGCCCCACCGCAACGATGCGCCCGTCATCCCCGACGAGGACTGCGCCCGATGGGATCGGTGGTGCGGTGACGGGATAGACCCACTCGGCGCCCAGCCTGCGGGCCGGCATGTCAGTGGTCGGGACTCGAGACGGAGCTGGTACTTCCGCCGATGCGGAATGGGGAGTGCACGGGACAGAACTGGTCGGGCTCGGTTCCCGGGAGGTAGGACTCGATTGTGCGGAGATCCGTGGGACAGAACGACGTCACGATGTAGCCGGTCGAAACATCGATTTCCTGGAAGGTCAGGCCGCTCGGTCTGGGCCAGGCCTTGGGAGCCGGGCGGCGCTCGTACACTTCGGTCATCATTTGGGTCCAGGCCGGAGCTGCCAGCCGACCACCCGTGGCCAGGTTCATGATGCGCTTGGGGTGATCGAACCCGATCCAGACACCGGTCACCATATCCGGCGTGAACCCGATGAACCAGACGTCGTACCCGTCGTTGGTCGTGCCGGTCTTGCCGCCGGCGGCGATGTCGAACCCTTTTGCCCGAACGGCTCGATACCCGGTCCCGCGCCGGATGACGTCGCGCAACACATCCAGCACCAGCCACGTGTGGGCCGAGTCGGCGACCACTTCCCGACGGATCTCCGGCTGCCACAGAATCCGGCCGTCACGATCCTCAACCCGCAGAATCCCGATCGGGGTCGCGCGGACACCCATGTTGGCGAACGTGGTATAGGCGCCGATCAACTGAATGGGCAGCACGTCGGCCGACCCGATGAAGATGGACGGGTACGGCGGAATCGGGGTGGTGATACCGAACTTGACGGCCTCGGAGATGACTGCCTGTTCGCCGACTTCCTCGAGTCCCAGCCGAACGGCGATGATGTTGTCGGAGGTGAACAGCGCCCGCCGGAGCGTCATGGGCCCGGAGTACCGGAGGTTGAAATTCTTGGGCTCCCATGGAGGTTCGCCGATGTTCATCTCGACGCTGATCGGCTCGTCCACCATGATGTAAGACAAGGGAATGCCGGCGCGAATGGCCGCCGAGTACACGAAGGGTTTGAAGGTGGACCCGGGCTGGCGCCGGGCTTGTGTCACCCGGTTGAACTTGCTGTCCTCGAAGTCCCGTCCACCGACCATGGCCCGGATGTATCCCGTGGCGGCCTCGATACTGAGCATGAGGCCCTGGAGGTACTGGGGGGCTTCCTCGCCGGCGGCAACGGTATCGCTGCGCACCTCGAGGTACTCGCTGTAGCTGAGGTGGGTGAACTTGCCGTAGTCACCGTCCTCGATCGCCAGCAACTGCGCTTCCAGCGCTCGCTCCGCCGCCTGTTGCATGTCGAGATCGAGAGTTGTGTAGATGCGGTACCCATCGCTGTACAAGTCGCTGCCGAACCGGGCATCCAGTTGCTGGCGGACGTATTCCACGAAATACTCCGCCACCCCGCTGTAGTCGGACCGTGAGGACAGCAGCAGCGGATACGCCTTCCACCGCTCGGCCTCGGCGGCGTCGAACAAGCCGTCGTCCCGCATGGCGTTGATGATCGAGTTTCGCCGGAGCACGGCCCGCCGCGGATTGCGCCGCGGGTTATACCGCGTAGGCGCCTTTGGCAAGGCGGCGAGCATGGCCGCATCGGCCACGTTGATGTTGCGGACGGACTTCCCGAAGTAGCGCTGGGAAGCCGCCTCGACGCCGTAGGCCCGATTGCCGAGGTTGATCTGGTTGAGATACAGCTCGAGGATCTTGTCCTTGGAGTACTTCTTTTCGATCTGCCGGGCGACACGCATCTCCCGCACCTTGCGTTTCAGGGAGCGGTCCCGGCGGTTGATGTCTTCCGGGAAGAGATTCCCGGCCAGCTGCATGGTGATGCTGGAGAAGCCTTCCCGGACGCTGCCGGCCAGGATGTTGTTCTTGATGGCGCCGATGAAGCGGATCCAGTCGATGCCGTTGTGTCGGTAGAACCGCTTGTCCTCGGTGGAAAGGAACGCGGCAATGATGGCGGGCGACATCTCCCCGAGGGGCACGACGGTGCGCCGCTCCAGCCCCAGATCGGTGATAAGGCGCCCATCGGCCGCGAACACCTTTGACGCCTGGTCGGGATCGTACCCCCCGAGGCCTTCAATGGACGGGCACCGGCTGCCGGCACAGGCCCGGAACCAGGCCCCGCCGGCGAAGGCCATGCCGAACACGCCCAGGGACAGCACCGCGATGACGACGCCCCGCTGTACCTGCGGACGGCGCCACCAGGGTATGAATGTGGGGGGCGATGAAGGATTCGTCATAATCTCCCTTGAAGGTAGTGAGGCCACCAATCAGATGCCATTGGCCTCGGCGGCGCTTGCCTCTCGCGGGCGGGCCGAATACGATTGGCGGCAATGAGCACGCTCTACGACGAACTCTCCAGCCGCGGTTTCGTTCAAGACAGCACGCCAGGGCTGGCGGAGCGCCTGGCCGAGGGCCCTATCACCGGTTACGTAGGATTCGACCCGACGTCCGATTCGCTTCACGTCGGGAATTTGGTGCCGATCATGGGATTGGCCTGGCTGCAACGCACCGGCGGGACTCCCATCGTGCTGGTGGGTGGGGGAACCGGCCTGGTGGGCGACCCGAGCGGTAAACGGGAAGAGCGTCCCGTCCTGCCCGCGGAGCAGGCCCAACAGAACGCCGCCGCCATCCGGGAGCAACTGCTGCACTTCCTGGATTTCGAAGGGCCCCGGCCCGCCCGCATGGTCGACAACACCGATTGGCTCGCCGACATGCGACTCCTCGATTTTCTGCGTGACACCGGCAAGCACTTTACCCTGAACTACATGATGCAGAAAGAGTCGGTGCGGAGCCGGATGGAAGCCGGCATTTCGTTCACCGAGTTCAGCTACATGCTGGTGCAGGCCTACGATTTCCTTCATCTGTTTCGCACGGAGCGGTGCGAGCTGCAGATGGGAGGGAGTGACCAGTGGGGCAACATCACCGCCGGGATGGAACTCATCGGGCGGGAAGAGCGTGCCAAGGCGCACGGCATGGTGTTTCCGCTACTGACCACGGCCTCCGGCACCAAATTCGGCAAGAGCGAACGGGGCAACATCTGGCTCGACCCGGCCAAGACGAGCCCCTATCAATTCTACCAGTTCTGGCTCAACACCGACGACCGGGACGTCGAGCGGTTTCTCAAGTTCTTCACCTTCCGATCGCTCGACGCCATCGCCCAGCTGGTCGGCGAGCACGAAACCGATCGAGCCCAACGGGTGGCCCAGCGGGAACTGGCGCGCGACCTGACGGCCCGGGTCCACGGCGACGCCACCGCCGGCGGCGTCATCGAGGCCAGCCGGATCCTGTTTGGGGGTGGTGACATCCGCGCCGCGGACCAGGACGTGTTTCACGTTCTGGCCGGTGAGGTGCCCGTGGCTCGAACAACCCGAGAAGAATATGCAGCCGGTATCTCGCTGGTGGACGCCCTCACTCGCACGTCGCTGGCATCCTCCAAGGGAGACGCGCGCCGTGGCCTGCTAGGCAAGGGCTTCGCGGTCAACGGCGAGAAGACCGACGAGGTGAATCGCGTGCTGGGCGAGTCCGATCTGCTGGCCGACCGCTGGGTTCTGCTCAAGAAGGGCAAGAAACACTACGCCCTTCTGGAGGTCGGAGGGTAGCCATGAGCGGGAAGAGGGAGGCAACACCCGCCCCCGCCCCCCACTCGTGTTCTCACCCCAGGACCTCCGCCACTCGTTCCATCTCCGCAATCGTCGTGTAGCAATGCGGGCTGAGACGGATGGCTCCTTCCCGCAGGCTGGTGACGATCCCCGCCTCACACAGTCTGTGGTAGGCCCGCTCGATGTCCGGCGGCGCCAGGCACACGAAGCCCGAGCCATGGCTGCCCGTGGCAGACCTGAGTGGCACACCGGTGGACTCGGCCCAACGCCGCACCGGTTGGGTGATGCGGTCGAGGTGCGCCGCGATCCGATCGACTCCCAGCTCCAGCAACAGAGTCAGTGACGCGTTGAATCCCACGAAATCCTGGAACGGGAGCGACACCAGTTCGAAGCGCCGTGCGTCCCGATGAAGAGTGCGGTGGTAATCCGTGAGCCGGGTGAAGTCGTCGGTACCCTCGTGCGCCATCCAGCCGGTCACCAGCGGGCTGAGCCTCTCGATCAACGCCCGGCGCACGTAGACGAACCCCGTGCCCCAGGGTGACAAGAGCCACTTTTGCCCGCCGCAGGCGAGTATGTCCACCGATATGGCGGACACATCGAGTGGTTGTTGCCCCAGACCCTGAATGGCGTCGACCACCAGATAGGCGCCGCTGTCGCGGGCCGCACGACCGAGCCGGGCCAGGTCGACTCGGTAGCCGTTGCTGAACTGTACCCATGACACGGCGAGTACCTTGACCTCCGCGTCCTGCACCCGCGCCAGCAGATACTCCTCGTCGGGCCACCCATTCACGGTGCAAGGCACGATCTCGAGTCGCACACCACGGGACGCGAGACGCATCCACGGGTAGACGTTGGCGGGGAATTCTCCATCGCTGACGACGACCACGTCGCCCGGTTCGAGGGGCAGGGTGGCCGCGGCAAGATTGAGTCCCCAACTGGTATTGCCGGCCAGGGCTATCTCTTCGACGTCGGCGTGCACCAGGCGTGCGGCAAGGTGGCGGGCGTTTGCCAGGACACCTTGCAACATGGAGTCCGTCATTCCGTCCATCGCCGCTCTGCGACGATTGAATTCCTCCACGGCGAGCAGTGACCGTACAGGAAGCGGACCGGTGCTGGCGTGGTTGAGGTAGATCCTGTCACCGGCCCAGGGAAACTCGACATCCCGGAGGGCGGTCACGTCATATGCCGGCTGGTTGGGCAGTCGGGCGAACGGTGCTGTGCTTGGCGTCTCCATAAGCTCCCGCTACGTTACCGTGAAAGGAACCCGAAGGGCAACCCGGCATGGACCTACGGAAGTTTTCTCTGGTGTTGAGCGGTGGAGGCCTCAAGGGGCTGTCCCACGTCGGTGTTTTCCGGGCACTGGAAGAGCACGGCATGGACCCATCTCTGGTAGTGGGCAGCAGCATGGGATCCCTCATAGCAGCAGCCTGGGCCGCCGGATTGTCGGCCGAGCAAATGGGCAAGGGGGCCGCCAAGGTCCAGCGCAAGGATGTCTTCAGAGTGGCCCACGCCGACATGGCCTTTCGCCGGATGCGGGCACCGGGCATCTACCGGCGCGAGCCGCTGGAAACGCTGATCCACACCATCGTGGGACAGCAGACCTTCGACCAACTCCCGCGGCGGCTGGTCATCAATACCGTGGACATCGACAGCGGCATGCAGGTGTTGTGGGGGACGCCCGGATTGATGGACGTAAAGGTGGCCGACGCCGTGTTCGCGTCTTGTGCCCTCCCCGGCATTTTCCCACCGCGGGAAATCCGCGGCCGGTTCTACTGCGACGGGGCTCTGGTCACCAACCTCCCGGTCCGGGCCGCCCTGGCCCTCGGCCGGGCACCGGTCGTGGCCGTCGACGTCAGTGCCACGGTGGACACTCGGCCGGATGGCCAACGTGTCGGCTTTGCCAGCACGTACGTCCGCGGCCTCGAAATCGTGATGCGCACCATGTTGGAGGGTGCCACTCGGCACTGGCACGGCCATCCCGTGCTGCTGATCGATCCCCGAGTGGAACACGTGTCGATGTTTTCCTTCGACGAAACCCCGGAAATCATCGAGGAGGGGTACCGGGCCACAATGGAGGCCCTGGATGGGTATGCCGATCGCCTGTTCGAGGATCGGCCCGCCATCTACCCGCAACGAGCGGTGACCGTGACGATCGACAGCGCCCGTTGCACAGGGTGTGGCGCCTGTATCATGCGCGCCCCCGGGGTGTTCGCCTACGGCCCGGATGGCAAGGCCGAAGTTGTGGCTCCCCACCAGGTGTGGTCGCCATTCGACGGCGATTACGTTCACAACTGCCCCGCCTACGCCATTACCGCTAGCCCCGACGCGGAGGCTTCACCCGACTAGCAGAGGTCGGCGGTTCGCAGCAATTCTACCATGCGGTGCATGTAGGTATGCTCGGCCAGGGCCACCGTCCTGGCGCTGTGTCCCATCGCCTCGGCAGCCGGTGGGTCGTGCAGCAGCGCCCGCACGGACTCCTTGAGCATACCGGCGTCCTCGAACTCCATCAGCTCCTTCTTCCGAACAAAATGGAGCTCGGTATCTTGGCGGCGGTCCACCACCTGGGCGGCACCCATGGCCGCGAGCTCGAAGACCCGCTGGTTGCACCCGGCGTTCCAGGCAGACTGGCTCGATTCCCGATGGATGTTGAGCGCCACCGACGCGCCGGCGTAGGCCCGCACGTAGTCGAGGTCGCTGAGCCGCTCGCCCCGGCAGTAGGGCCGCAGCGCCGTCCCGCGCCATCCCCTGCCCCACACGGCCAGGCCGAACTCCACCACTTCCGCCAGTAGCGCCTCCCGCCGCGGACTGGCCCGCCCGGCAAACACGACGTTGGCCCTGAACCGGTCGCGCGAGCGCAGCGGCCGATGGAACGACGGATCGCAGGCCGGTGGAAGATAGTGCACCGACCGACCGACCCGCTGGGTGAGGGCCGCCGCGACATCCGTCCCCCCGACGAACACGTGGTCGTAAGCCCGAACCGTGTCATCGACCGACGGCCCGTCGGGGAGCGCGTCCGGGCTCCACCACAACCAGCGACAGTCGTCCCCCCGCCGGAGCCAGTGGACGTCGTCAGCCCTGAACGTCCGGCTACCGACGACGATGACCGCGTCGAACCGGTTCTTGGACAGGACGCGGGCCAGCCGGGTTGCCCGGTCACGGCGGCGGAACCGGCGGAGCCACCCGACACCACCCAGCAAATTGAACGGGCGCACCGAACAGCCAAGCCGCTCGAGCGCCCGCTGGCGAAGCGAAGAATGCGCGTTCAACACGTGATCGAACGGAGCCACCAACAGCACCCGCGCGGAGGACGAGCCTTCGGCGTCGGTCATACTCGTGTGGGGTCTTCGCCTTCGGAGACCACGGACGGCTGGGCCACGACGAGCTCGGGCGATGTCGCCGACCCGGCTGCTGCGGGAGCAGCGAATTGGAGATCGTAGAGCTTGCGATACACCCCCTGCAGGGCGTACAGAGATTGGTGGGTACCGTGTTCGACCAGCCTGCCGTTATCGAGCACCAGGATGTCATCGGCGTTGCGGACCGTGGACAACCGGTGGGCGATGACCAGGACGGTCCGGTCCTGCATCAGGAGATCGATGGCACTCTGTACTTGGTGCTCCGACTCGGTGTCCAGGGCGCTGGTGGCTTCATCGAGGATGAGG
>SMVY01000106.1 GCA_004357415.1 Gemmatimonadota bacterium | reverse complement strand
GGCGCCGGTACGGCGTTCGTGCCGACGGACGGGGTCTCGATTCTCGACAACCTGGGTGGGGCGGCCGGCGACTTCTACCGTATCTTCGTTGGAGCCACGGTGGTCCCCGGCGGGGCCCAGACGCCCGGCAACTACACCGCTTCGATCGACCTCCAGGTGACCTACACCGGTAACTGATCCGGCTTCTTACCGACAGGATGGGCCGTTTGCCTAACATCGCCACGACCCGTCTGACGGCCGGAGGGATGAGACGAGATGCGCGCTTTGATGTTGACGTTTCTGCTCTCCGGCCTGTTCTCCCAGGTACTTCACTCACAGATCCAAGTGTCTGGCCAGCGGGATCTCCGCTTCGGCACGCTGTTTCCAGGCATTCCGGAAGTTGTCTTGCCAACCGACGGTGCGCGCGCGGGACAATACCGCATCAGAGGTCCCGGAAACATGGAAATAGTCATGACGCTCACCCTGCCGGCTGTCATGGTGGGTCCCGGCGCTGCAACCATGCCTCTGTCCTATGCGGCCAACGACGCGATTTACGAACCGCGGGGGGGTGGCGCGCCACCTCCCGTGGCTTTCGACCCCACGGTCCAGTTCATCAACCAGTTACCGAACAACGGGCAGGCCAGGGTACACCTGGGCGCAACGGTAACGCCTTCCTTCAGTCAGACCGCCGGCGACTACTTGGCGGCTGTCGTGCTAACCGTAGCCCTCACTGGGAACTGACCATGCAACGTTCGCTGTGCCTGCTCGCCCTGGTGCTGGTTCCCGTTACTGCGGTAGCCCAGGGGGTCGTCATCGCCCCCCACGCCATTCATATCGACGCCCGCACCCGAAGCGGCACCCTGGAGCTGTACAACCCGGCGAACGATCCGGTGGAGATCGAGATCTCCACGCTGTTCGGATACCCGGTGACCGACTCCACGGGCGTAATCACTCTGTTGATCGAGCCCGACCCGGACAGTACCGCCCACTCGGCAGCCGATTGGATTACCGCTTTCCCTCGCCGGATGATCCTGGAGCCCCGTGCCCGGCAGACGGTCCGCCTGCTGGCCCGGCCACCGGCCGGCTTGGAGGACGGTGAGTATTGGACGCGGCTGGTGGTGGCGGCTCGGGGCGGCGTAGTGCCGGTCTCGGGGGCCGAAGGCGCCGAGGGACTCAACGTGGGTCTTACGCTTCAAGTGCGCACCATCATTGCCTTGACCTATCGCAACGGCCGGGTACACACCGGCATTTCGAGCAACAATCTGAGGGCCAACCAGGAGGCCGACACCCTTGCCATCCGGGTGGACTTGGCCCGCCAAGGTAACGCTGCCTTCATCGGTACCCTCCGGTGGAGCCTGGTGGACGATACCGGCGCCACCCTGGTGCAGAGTGAACTCCCCATCGCCGTCTACCACCAAATGAGCCCGCGGCGGGTTCTCCCGCTCGATGACGTGGCGCCGGGCCGGTACCGACTCATCGTCGAGTTGACCAGTGAACGCAGCGACATTCCACCCGACGTAGTCTTGCCGATCGTGCCGGTGGCCGATACCGTGGTGGTACAACTGCGATGACTGGACGTGGTGGACCGGTCATGAGGCGGGCGCTGTTCTTGACAGCGGCCGCCTTTGGGCTGTTTGCCACCTTGTTGATGGTCGTCGCGGCAATAGGCATTCTGCCCACTCCCGCCTACGCCGCGGATGCCGCACCGCCGCCGGAGCGGTATCAGGAAGTTCTGGTACAACTCAGGTTCGGTCGAATTCTGGCGCGGACCATTCCGGCCTATCGCCACGACGACGCGGCATTGCTGCCGGTCAACGAGTTCTTCCGCCTGGCCGAGATTCCCTTCAGAACAGAAGGCGACAGCGCCATCGTGGCCGTGCTCTACCCCAGTGGCCGGCAACTCCGGATCGCGCTGGGCGACACCCTCGTTGTTGGGCCCCGGGGAACAGCGGTCATTGGACCAGACGATTTGATCGAACGACAAGGAGAACTCTACTTGGCCACCGAGCGGTTGGGCGAGCTGCTTGGCCTCAGATTCCTGATCGATTGGAGCGAGCTCTACGTGTTGGTGGAGGACCCGAGGTCACTGCCTCTGGTGGTGCGACTGGAGCGTGACGCCACTCGTCGCGCTCTGCTGCGGACCAGGGCCGGTGGCGGCGGTCCCGACCTGGTACTCCAGGCCGACCGCGGCCGCTGGAGCGGTATCGTGGCCGACTACGCCTGGACGTTGCCGGGCGACGATCCGCTGGCCGGCAGCAGTTACGCTCTGGCACTGGGCTCGGGGGCCTTCGGCGGCTCTCTCGAGTTCGGGGTACGCAGCCTGGGCGCGGCGGCGTCAGGCAAGGTCCACGTGGACGCATCGTGGTTTGGGTTCTGGCCCGCCAATCCCTACCTGCGACAACTGCGCCTCGGCAGCGGTACGTCGTTCGGCGTTCGGCCCCGCGCCATTCGAGGGGTGTCGCTGAGCAACAGTCCCTTTGTACGACAATCGACGTTCGGTTTCAACCAGTTCCGCGGCAGGCTGGCGCCGGGATGGGAAGTCGAGGCCTATCGCTCGGGCCAGCTCGTGGCGTTCGATTCGGTGGATGCCACCGGTCGCTTCAGCTTCGATCTACCTGTGGTCCGCGGCGAGAACCCGGTGGACCTGATCGGCTATGGCCCGTCCGGCGAGGTGCGGCGCTTCGACCAGACCTATCGCGTCATTCCCCAACTCATCCCCGGCGGCACCGCTGAGTACGGCTTCTCTGCCGGGCAGTGCGTGGCAACCTGTAACGCCATGGTCAACGCCGACCTCCGCTACGGTCTCAACCAACGGTGGACCATCGGCGCCGGTGTCGATCGCTTTTGGCGTAGCGGCGGCAGCCTAACCCATCCGTACCTGGCTGTGGCGGGGTCGCCCGTCAACGCCGTATCCGTGGAGCTTGGCGCAGCCTACCAAGGGTTCCTCCGGGCAGGCCTGCGCTACGAGCCGTCGATCCACTTGCGGATCTCCGGGGAGCATACCGTCTACGACGACGGCGTCGTCGATCCGGTAATAACGCCGGCCAACAGTTTTTCACGCACCACGCTGCTCGGCTTCTATCGCCCGGTGCCGAGGATACACGGCTTCTACTTCGACGCCCGGGCAGACAATGTCCGCCGGCTCGACGGCACCACTTCGCAAGTCCGGCTGGGTGCCGCGGCCCAGGCCTGGAACGTGAGCATGCTCCCGTTCGTTCGGCTCCAACGCCAGGCAACCGCTAGCGGAACTGTGCAGGAAACATTCCTGGGATTTTCGGCCTCGATGCTTCCGCGCCGGCGGCTGGGACCCATCCTGGGCCACATCAACGCTCGCGCCTCGCTCGAGTGGAACAGCAGTGGCAGCCTACACGCCGCGGCCTTCAACGTGGGCTACGCCGTGATGCTCGGCACCCGCATCAACGCCGGTGCCCGCTGGTTCGAAAACAGTCCGGGAGCCACCCTGTTCCTCAGCTTCAGTTCAACCCTGGGGGGCGTATCCTCCAACGTACTGACCACCGCCGCCCCGAACGGCGAGTACAGCATGATCAGTTCGTTCCAGGGCTCGGCCATGTACGACCCGCAGGCCGGACGCGTCCGGTTCGACCCCACCTCGGCGATTCGTCGGTCGGGCATCAACGGGAGCGTGTTCCTCGACACCAACTTGAACGGGTTGCGTGACCCCGGCGAGGAAGGGCTCGGGCGAGTCAGGGTCTATGTCGGTAATCAAATGGTAGTGACCGACTCGGCCGGCCGGTTTGCCTCGTGGGATGCCATCCCGCTCGAAACGATTCTGGTGGGCGTCGACACCATGAGCCTGGCCAGCCCGCTGTGGATTCCCCAATACGGCGACGTGGCCATTCGCCCGGTGCCCAACACCTTCACCACGGTCAACTTGGCCATCATCGAGGCGGGGGTAATCGACGGCCGGGTTACCGGGCTCGTCGACGGGCACCCGGTGGTGCTCGGTGGAGTGACCCTGCTGTTGACCGAGCCGAACGGATCGACTCGGCTGCTTCGCACCTTCTCGGACGGCGGTTTCTACGCCATGGGGCTCCGGCCCGGCAGCTACGTCATTACCCTGGACGGCCCCGCGGCGGCGCGTTGGTCCGCCCCACCGCTCGAGTTCACCGTCCCGCCCATCCCGGGCGGGGCCATCGTGGATGGGCTGGAGGTTACCGCAACTCCGCGCGCTGCCGCCGCTGCATCTCCCTGAGGTTCCACGTCTGGGCCACCACCGCGCCCACCAGGAACACCAACGCCGTGTAATAGGCCCACAACACGAACAGCAGACCGGCGCCGATGTTGAAGCCGACGGAAAACCGGTCGAGCGTGGCGAAGTGCAGCAGATAGAGTCCGTAGAGCCGCTTGGCCACTTCGAAGGCCACGGCGGCGAAGGTCGCCGCCACCAGGGCCGGCCGCCATCCCAGAGCCCGCTGTGCCGCATAGCGGTACAGAATGAAGAACAGGGACACGCCGAACAGGAACGCCAGCAGGTGGCCCACCGCCGCGCCAAGAGTCGACAAGAAGAACTGGGCGTCGGGAAAGGCGTCATCCCCCAAAGTCCGAATGATCCCGAACAGCGCCGTAATCAGCGTGTTGACCAGAAACAGCGCCAGGGTGGCGACCACCATGGCCACGTCGCGCCCCTTGGCCACCAGGATGGTGAGCAAGACACCGCGCCGGCGGAGCGGCCGCACGGACACGTCGAAGATGTGATTGAGCGCGGTACGCACGCTGGCAAAGAAGCGGGTGCTGAACCACAGGAAGATGGGAACGGTGTAGAGCGTCAGGGCGCCCCGGTTATCCGACACCAGCCGGAGGATGGTCTCCAGCAGGGCGAACGGGTCACGGCCCTTCAATTCGGCGTGGGGTGGCAGGAACTGCTCGAACAGATCGGTCAGGCTGGGGCCGGACTCCAGCAGCCGGCCCTGCACCAGGACGGAGAGGACCACCAGCAACAACAGCATGAAGGGGATGGACGCCAGCAGCGCGTCGAACGCCAGGGCGCTGGCCAGAAACGGGACGTTGTTCTCGTCGGCTTTCTCGAGGGTACGCCGGAGGAAGCCTGGAACCGTCCGGTGCCATCCGCCGAGCCGGAATTCAGTCAGGCCACCGGCTCCTCTTCCTCTTCCTCGATTTCCTCTTCTTCTTCTTCCTCCACCGGGTCGCCCCGCCGCCGCGCCCGGGCGTCCGCCAGGCGGCGCTCCAACTCTTCCCGCGCGGTGGCGCCGGCGCTCTTGACGGCCTCGGTCACCTCACCCGCCTGGGTGCGCACGTCCTCGACGGTGTCCTGGACCCGTTCCCGCAGACGATGGGTACCGTCCGTCAGCCGGTCTTCCAGCTCATCGAGGCCGTCCTCGGCCATGTCCCGCAGTTGCCTGACCCGCCGGCCCACCTGGCGCCGGGTTTCCTCGCCGTCCGCCGGAGCGAACAGCAGCGCCAGGGCGGCGCCGATGGCGGCCCCGGTGAACAGGTACTTGAGCGGCGAGTCGCCGCCGCGGATCAGGTACACCACCTCCCGACCCTCATCGTCACGTGCCATGCTACTCCCCTGCGTCAGGGTCGTCCGCCGCCATCGCCACCGCCTGCTGCACCGTCTCGCGGTGCTGCACCGGGGCGCGGATGTAGCGGTCGACCAGGTCAATGGTACCGTTGACGTTCAGTTGTTCGAACAGGAACCGGAAGGTACTCTCCAGGTCGGCGGCAATGGCCGACCGAACGTCCGCCGGAAGCGACCACACCTCCTGCTTGAACGGTGCGATCGTCTTCTTGCGGGTCTTGTAGTAGAACTGCTCTTCGGAGTCGCTCTCTTTGCGTTCGCCCGCCAGGTTCTCGTCGATATGAGCATACATCCGCTGTTTGAGATCCGCCGGGAACCGGGGGTGATCGAACACCATGCTCTGGAAGTTGGTGGCCAGGTGGATCTCACACACTTCCACCCGCGGGAAATTGCCGAAGGCGTTGCTCGGCAGGGTGCTGGCACCATGCTGAACGGCGCCGGCCAAGCCGTATTCCTCCCGGGCCACGCGCGCCAGATCGGCCAGGGTGTCGATGTCGATGTTGACCTCGGCGATGGAGCCGTCCGGCAACACCACACCGCCGTGACTGGTGCCGGTCTGCACTGAGATCTTGCTGATCCCGGTAAAGCTACCCCGCTGGCGCAACGCGGCCTGGTATCCCTTCATGAAGGCGTGCAGTTCTTCGACGGTGCTGTTCTTCTGGCCGACTTCGCCGATTTCCCCACCCACCGATACGGTGACGCCGTCGGGCTCAACGGCGCGGATGGACTCGGTGATCTCGGCGCAACGCTCGTAGTTGTCCCGCTGTTGTGCCTCCAGCGTGTCCCGGGTCAGGTCCACCAGGGTCGAGGTGTCGATGTCGATGTTGTAGAACCCCGCCGCGATCTCCTCTGCCACCAAGGTCTTCACTTCGCCGACTTCGTCGCCGTCGCCCGCCAGGTACTTCTTGAGATTGACCTGGCAGTGATCGCCCTGGATGAACAGCGGCGCCGAGTAACCTTCCCGGAGCGCGGCCCCCTGGATGACGGCGACGTATTCGGCCGGCCGCTGGCCGGTGTACGATATTTCCGACCGGGCGATCTCCAACAATATGGCGGCCGCCTTGCCGGCCTTGGCCGCGCGGAATACCGCCCGGGCCGTGTCGTAGGCCATCATTCTGACGTTGATGGCCGGCACCGTGAAGCCGCCGCATTCCCCCCTGCCCCGAGCCTCGTAGAGACCCTGAATGGACGCCGGCCGGGCGCCGGTGATCTGCCCCAGCTCCCACAACAACCATCGAGCCGCCGCGCGCTCTTCTTCCGTGCCGAACACCGCTCGCCACACCACCTCGTCGGTGGCCTCGGACTGTAGCTTGGACGCATCGTTGAGCTCGATACCGCCGGGCACGAGCGACACCGCTCCGCCGTACAATTCCACGGCTTGCCGGATCGCATCAGACATCGGGGATTTCCTTGGGAATAGTTCGCCTTTCCAACGGGCAAAATCTAGACCGTGGAACAGCCAGGGTCAAACGACGCACCACCCGCATCACGACTCCATGGAGGCCGGCTCGCGGGCCGGTTGCGCCGTGTCGTAGCCCGGGCGCCCCATGGCCGCAAAGGTGAGCCGCTTGCCCAGTTCCACGCCCGGTTGGTCGAACGGATCCACTCCGTACCACACTCCGGCGTACCCCACCGCCAGCTGGAAGAACATGACCAGCTCGCCGACCGTGGCCGGCGCCAGGTCGGGCAGGCCCAGCGTGAGGTTCATCCGTCCCGCCCCGGCCAGCGCCCGGGCCGTGGCCTGGTACTCGGCGTCGAGCAACCCGCCCAGGGTGTGGCCCGCTAGGTAGGCCGCGGCCTCCGGCAGGTCGGGACTGTCGGGGATGGCGACGTCGCATCCCGGATCTTCCACCGTTATGAAGGAAACGACCTTGTCGTACGGTCCTTCCATTAACAGCTGCACCAGGCTGTGCTGGTCGGTGGCTCCCACGGCGGCGAGCGGTGTCGGGCCCACGTGAACCACGGTTCCCTGGCGGTCGAGTTTCTTGCCCAGGCTTTCCGCCCACAGCTGGCAGTACCAGGCGCCGAATTCCCGCAGGCGGTCGGAGTAGGGCATCAACACCTGGATGCGGCTCCCCGCCGTGGTGTCGGCCGCCCACATGAGGCCGGCGAACAGGGCCGCCTGGTTGTGCTCCAGCTCGGCGGCGGCCGCCTGGTCGATGGCCTGGGCCGCTCCCGACAGGAGAGCGCCGATGTCGATCCCCACCAGCGCCAGGGGGAGAAGGCCGACGGGAGACAGCACGCTGAAACGGCCCCCCACCGAGGGCGGCACGTCGAGCGTGGCGATGCTCTCGCGGGTGGCGATTTCCCGCAGGGCTCCCGACGCCGGGTCGGTGGTGAACACCAGGTGCCGGGTGGCCGCCTCGCCCAGGGCGTCCTCGAGCCAGGCGCGGACCACCAGGTACTGCGCCAGGGTTTCGGCGGTGTTGCCGGACTTGCTGATGACGTTGACCAGGGCACGCCGGGGGTCCACCCGCTGGAGCAGGTTGTGGACGACGGACGGGTCGATGTTGTCGAGCACGTGCAGCCGGGGATAGTACTCCCGCGCCTCGTCGTCCCACTCGTTCCAGCCCGGTCCCCGGAGCGCGCCCAGCAAAGCCTTGGTACCCAGAGCGGAGCCACCGATCCCCAGGACGATGACGTCCTCGTGGGCCTGACCCAGCCCCTCGGCGAAGGTCTCGATCTGGGCCACCGTTTCCGCCTGGTCGGCGAGGGCATAGAAACCGTATTCACCACCCTCACGCCGGGTGGCGACCTCGGCCTGCACCGCCGAGTACCGCCGGGTCAGGCGGTC
>SMVY01000105.1 GCA_004357415.1 Gemmatimonadota bacterium | reverse complement strand
CCGAACCCTGCACCGGCCACACCAGACCGATCCGGATACGGTGCTAGAGGCGATCAAGCACTTCCTGGACGACCCACCTGCGTGTCGATCCGGTGTGAGTCCGTCAGAGGAGACAGGATGAAACGGGTCTTGTTGATAGCCGTGCTGGCCCTGGCCAGCTGCACGGAAAACGCGGTCATCGCCCTGGTGGATTCGGCGGGAGACCGGCTCGCCGACGCCGTCAGCCGAACGACGTTTTGGGCGGCACTGGAATTCCTGTCCGACGACGCTCTCGAAGGCCGGGCGCCGGGCACTCGCGGAGGCGACCTGGCGGCCAAGTACATCGCTGCTGAGTTCCGCCAGGTCGGGCTCGAGCCGGCCGGAGACGACGGAACGTTCTTCCATCGCGTTCCCATCATCTCTCTGACACCCGACCCGACGTTGTCTCTTCTTGTTCCGGGACGTCCGGCGCGACGCCTGCGCTACCCGGAGGACTACGTCCTGTGGTCGATGCGAGACGAGCCGGTTATCGAGGCACGGAGCAGCGTCGTGTTCGTCGGCTATGGCGTGGTCGCCCCGGAATACCAGTGGGACGACTACGCCGGGGTGGATGTCACCGGGAAGATCGTTCTGACGCTGGTCAACGACCCGGGCTTCGCCGATTCGACGATCTTCCGGGGCGAGGAGTTGACCTATTACGGCCGCTGGACCTACAAGATCGAAGAAGCCGCGCGCCAGGGGGCATCCGGCATTTTACTGGTCCACACCACCGCTAGCGCCACATACCCTTGGGCCACGGTGTCGGGGTCGTGGACCGGCCCCCAGGTCCGGCTGGAGGCGCCGCCGACGGAGCTCCTCCTGGCGGGTTGGCTGGCGGAATCGATTGCCGCCGAACTATTGCAGCCGGTGGCGCCATCCGTGGAGGCGGTGCTGCGCCTAGCGGCATCGGGGAGC
The DNA here is from genome assembly GCA_004357415.1 of Gemmatimonadota bacterium. Lineage (GTDB taxonomy): Bacteria > Gemmatimonadota > Gemmatimonadetes > Gemmatimonadales > GWC2-71-9 > N074bin45. The sequence continues at coordinate 7,677 of SMVY01000105.1, read as the reverse complement.
TTCGCTCCGGTCGAGCTACCGGTATCGATGGCCGCGTCGGTGGTGAGCGTCATCGAATTGTCTGAGACGGTCAACGTCGTCGGGCGGCTCACGGGTTGGGGCCACAACCCCAATGAGTCGGTCCTGATCGGCGGCCACTACGACCATCTCGGAATCGGCACGCCGGTCGAGGGGGATTCGATCTACAACGGAGCCGTCGACAACGCCTCGGGCACCGCGGCGGTCATCGCCGCGGCCGAGGCGTTCATGACCAGCGGCGTGCGCCCCGACCGGTCGATCCTGTTCATGGCGTTCGGGGCCGAGGAATCAGGCCTCCTCGGATCCAAGGCGTTTGCCGCCCGGCCCACGCTCCCCCTCAGGGACCTGGCCGCGGTAATCAATCTCGACGAGATGAACCTGTACGGCCCGACGAACGACGTGTCCGCACTCGGGGTCAACCAGTCTTCCCTGGGCGACGCCTTCACGGCCGCGGCCCGCGCCGAGAAGCTGGACGTGACCGTGAACCCGGACGCCCTCCGCAAAGGCTTTTTCTTCCGCTCGGATCACTTCCCCTTCGTGCTGGCGGGAGTGCCGGCCCTGTCGCTGCAGTTCGGCCAGGATTACGTGAGGCGGGACCCCGGCTGGGGAGCGCAGATGGATGCCGAATACGGGGAACGGCGGTACCACCAACCGGGCGATGAGCTCCTCACCTGGTACACGCTTGATGGAGCAATGCAGCAACTCCGGGTCATGCTGCGGACCGCCTTGAAGGTGGCGAATGCTTCCGATCAACCGACGTGGAACGAAGGCTCCGAGTTCAAGGCGGCGGGCGACGCCCGGCTGCAACAGTAGTACCGCTCAGGAGGAGTCTTCCTGCCACCGGTCTTCGAGGGCGACGCCGAGCCCGTCGGCAATGCGGTTCACGAAGGCGAAGTAGGCCGTCACGGAAACGAGATCGTGGATGGCAACGTCGTCCAGTCCCTGGGCCCGGAGCGGGACGACGTCCTCTGGAGTGATGTCCCCGGGGGATCGGGTCAACTTCATGGCATAGTCGAGGATGGCTCGATCCAACGGCGGCAAATCCAGGGCACGGTAATCGTGCGCCAGCGCCTCGACGAAGGCCGTGTGGTCTTCGTCGGGATGCTCTTGCTGCAACACGACACGGAGTCCCGCTCCGTGATGCACCGTTCAGTAGTGGCAGTCGTTGTAGGACGAAACCACGACGGCAATCATCTCCCGCTGCCGGCGCGTGAGAGGACTCCGGCGCCTCATTAGCTCGAGATAAAGGTCAAAGTGATGGCGCATTACCCTCGAGTGAACGCCATGGATACGGATGATGTTGTCGTCGTCGGCTACCCGGTCCCGTTCGGGGATGTCCGAGTCCTGGACGTAGGAGATGAAGGCCATTAGCGCCCTTCCGGCGGTGTGCGAGGCGGCAATCCGCCATTGCCCCGCATTGTAACACCTTGTGTTACAACAAGTTAAAAACATGGTACTAGTCGTGATCGACCAGTAATACTATAATTGCGGCCGTTTCCCGCTCCCACCACCCGGCAAGGGGCCCATCCTGGAACTCCCGCAGCAGCACCCGATACCACTCACCTGGCTCCTGGAACACGGTGGGCCGTCCATCCGCTACCGGGTCCTGCTGGACCTGGCGCCTGAGGGATACGCCTCGCCCGAGGAGCTGGCGGAGGCAGCCGAGGCCGTCAGGAGCTACAAGCCGGCCGCCAGCATCGCCAAGAAACAACGGCCTACCGGCATCTGGGCCGGCAACATCATGGGCCTGGCCCCGTCGCCGTTGCACGGCATTCGGGACGTCGGCACGGTGGCGCAGTATCGCCGGCTTCTCCAACTTGGCTGGCCCGCGGACGACCGAACCTTCAAACTGACCACCAGGGTGTTGTTCCGCCTGCTGTCGCGTGACCCGGACCCGGCGCTGCTGTTCGAATTCAAGAAAATGGTCAAGGAGTCACCCCTCACTGAACGTTGGGTGAGGAACAACCTCAGAGAGGCGGCTTCGACGGCACTGGCCGAGGCCGGTTTCAACATCGATCCGCGTCTGCGAGGCTCGGCCCATCGAACCGCGACCGCCGTTTCAAACTTCCTCAGAAGCCCCCAGGCCGAAAAGCCATTCGTGAAGTCGGGGAAGAGATACCTGCTGCACCCCGATGCCTATCCGCCCACGTGGTACTCCTTGGCCATGATGGCATCGATGCCCAACCTCCAGCGAGAGCGGGCCGGCTTCACCGAGCGTTTGGGGCAGTACCTGGCCCAGCCGGCGCCGAAGCGACCGGTGATCATCAAACTTGGCAAGAAAACGCTGAGACCGGCTCACGTTCTGCTGGGCAACCCCATCAAGGCGGACGCCAGGGGAGTTACCACCGACATCCCGTTGGCCCTCCACCTGATAAACATTCTGGTACGAATCGATGCCCTGCACACGGCACCCACGGCTATGCGGGTGCTGGGAAGGCTGCTGAAGGAGTGTGACGATACCGGCGTGTGGCATCCGAAAAACCTACGTTCGCAACCCAAGGGAGCGAACAAGGCCAGCGCCCATTTCTTTCCCCTGTTGCCGTACGACAAGACCCCGGCCTCGCGTCAGGTCGACGTCACCTTCCGCTTGGCGCTGACGGCCAAACTACTCGGCTGGCAACTGGATTACAGCTAGCGCCATCCAATCAGGTTGCTTCCCAATCCATAGTAGCTCATACTACCACTATGACTGCGGTGGACCTCACGCCGTTCGGTTTTACCCCGACGGAAAGCCAGGTATACCAGGTCCTGCTGGAGCACGGGCCGGGTACCGGGTACGCCATAGCCCGGGCGGCCAACCTGGCCCGGGCCAACGCCTACAGCGCGCTGGCCGGCCTGGTGGCCAAGGGAGCTGCCGTGGGCGAGAGCGGGAGGCCCAAGCGGTACCGGCCGGAACCCCCACAGGTGGTAGTGGCTCGACTTTCCTCCCGGCAGAATGCCGCCCTCGACGTTCTGGCCAGTTCTTTGGAGGCGCTCGCCGGGCCAGACTCTCCCAGCCTGGTCGAGATTGACTCGCCGCGAGCAGCCGTGCGACTCATCAGCCACGACATCGCCCGGGCCGAGCAGTCGGTGACCCTGATGGCCCCGGCCGACGCCTTCCCGCTGTTGACGCCGGTGCTGCGCCAAGCGGTGCAAGCGGGCCGGACAACGTCGCTGTGGTCGGTGGGACAAGCGGAGGCGCTTCCGTTTGGCGAGGTGAGCCTGGTTCCCAAGGGGTATCGCTGGCCGGGGATGCCGCTCATCAGCGTGGTGGACGACCTGACCGCGGTCATCGCCGCCAGACAGGGGGGTACCGTGCAGGGGCATTGGGGCCAGGCGCCGGCGTTCGTGGCGGCGGCGCGGTTGAGCATCGAACGGTTGGGAGCGGGGTCGTGAACGACATTACCGACGAGACCTTCGAGAAGGCCTATGCCCAACTGCAGCAGGCCTACGCGGCCGAGTTGCCCGGTCGGTTTGCCGAGCTGCGCAAGGACCTCGCGGCGCTGGCGGCCGGCGAGGAGGATGCGGCGGCATCACTCAGGAACCGCCTGCACCAGCTGGCCGGCTCGGGCGGGTCACACGGCTTCCCCGAGTTGAGCCAGATCGCCCGGGAGGCGGAGCAGTGGATGATCGGCCACCAGACGTGGGATTCGGTGGCGGTCAAGCGGCTCGACGGCGCCATCGACCAACTCACCAGCCTGCTCGACAGTGTTCCTCTCACGGGTGGCACCGGGGAATTCGAGACCGAATTCCCCCACACGTTCGGTTGGCAGGCGCGCGTCGTCGGGCAGCACGACGAGTTGCTGGCCACCGTTGCGGAGACGCTGACGACGGCCGGCTTCCGGGTCACCGAGCACCAGGAGTCCGAAGACATCAGCGCCATCCCGGCGTCCGTTCGACCGGACATTCTGGTGATCATAGGAGACGCCACCGATTTCGACACCCGCGCCACCGCGGCGGCATGGTCGAGCAACCGGGAGCTGCGGCCGCGCGGGGTGATCCTGGTCGACACCGGGAAGGGCCACGACCAGTTGGGGGCGGTGGCGGCGGGCGTGGATGCCATCTTCCACCCGGATCAGATCCAAGACGACTTGGCGTATTATGCCAAGACGTTGGCGCGGATCGGGGTGCCCCCTTCCAACGTCCTCCTGGTCGAGGACGACCTGGCACAGGCGCAGCTGGTCGCCTCGGCGCTCGAATCGTCCAACATCCGGGTGAACCACGCGGAGAACGCGGCCCGGGCCCAGGAGATTCTGGCGCAGGAGATTCCCGACCTCATTCTGCTGGACGTGCAACTCCCCGACCTCGACGGTTTCAGCCTGGCCAGGCTCATCCGCCAGGACCCGAAATACAACCTGCTGCCGATCGTGTTCCTGACCGGGCGGGGCTCGATCTCGAGTCACATCGAGGCACTCAGGGCCGGGGCGGACGATTTCCTGACCAAGCCGATCGACCAGAGCATCAACCTGCTGCTGCAGGTGGTCATCACCCGGGCCGAACGCGGCCGGCGCATCCGGGAGATGGTCCACAAGGACGGGCTCACCGGATTGCTCAACCACGCCACCCTCATGGCGGAATTGCAGAACGCCGTCGAGTACGCCCAACGCAACGATGAAGAATTCGCCTTCCTGATGATCGACATCGATCACTTCAAGCGAGTCAACGATCGCCACGGACATCTGGTAGGCGACCAAGTCCTGCTCCATGTGGCGCACGTGTTCCAGAGCGTGGCTCGGGCCAGCGACCTGATCGGCCGATACGGGGGCGAGGAATTCGGGATGGTGCTGCGGCGCAGCGATCGGGACGGTGCGGGGTCGGTGGCCCGGAAGCTACAGGCCGCACTGCGGGAGCGCCCGGCCACTACCAAGGATGGCGAAACCGTTCCGGTGGAGGTGAGTATCGGGATTTCGGTCTATCCCGGCGACGGCTCGACGGGGTCGACGCTGGCCCACGCAGCCGACGTGGCCCTCTACCAAGCCAAGACCAGTGGCCGGAATCGGGTGGCGTTCGCCGGCCATGCTCTCGGGGCCGCCACGCCGGCCGGCGACCCGCCGCACGAGGCCTGAGAGCTCTAGCCGACCAGGCGGGCCGACATCCCGGCGCCATCGGTCTGCTCATCGGCAAACAGGAGGCGCCCCTCGTGGAGGGTGGCGCCGCGCATGGTGAGCGCCAGGGCCTCGCCCAACTCCTCGACCAGATGTATTTCCAGGGTATCGAGCACCTCGGAGGGAAGGTCCTCGAGATCGGCCTCGTTTTCCTTGGGCAGAACCACCGAGGTGATGCCGGCCCGCACCGCCCCCAAGATCTTTTCCTTTACTCCGCCGATTGGCAGAACCCGTCCTCGCAGGGTGATTTCCCCGGTCATGGCGATGTCGTGACGCGCGGGAAAGCCCGAGAGGGCCGACACCACCGCCGTGGCCATGGCGATACCGGCTGACGGTCCTTCCTTGGGGACGGCGCCGGCCGGGACGTGGATGTGGATGTCGCGCTCGAACATCTCTTCATCGATCTGCAGCGCCGCGGCGTGGGTCCGGGCGTAGGTCAACGCGGCCCGGGCCGATTCCTTCATGATGTCACCCAACTGGCCGGTGAGAACCAGGTCGCTCTTGCCGCGCATGGTGGAAGCCTCGACGAACATGATGTCGCCGCCGGCGGGTGTGTAGTACATCCCGGTAGCCACCCCGACCTGATCGTGCTCGGCGGCGTGTTCGGGGTGTACCTTGGGCCGGCCGAGAATGTCGCGGACCCCCTCGACGTCGACGCTCATGCTAGTGATTTCATCACTGGCGATGCGCCGGGCGACCTTGCGCGCCAACTTGCCCAGCTCGCGCTCCAGTTGACGGACACCGGCTTCCCGCGTGTACGCGGCGATGGACTCGGCAATCGCCTCGTCGGTCACCGTCAGCCGCTCGCGGTCGAGCCCGTTCTCGATGAGCTGGCGCGGGAGGAGATAGCGCCGCGCGATGTGCAGCTTCTCGCGATCGGTGTAGCCGGAGAATTCCACCACCTCCATCCGATCGAGCAGGGGCCCGGGGATGTTCTCGATGAAATTGGCCGTGGCGATGAACAACACCTCGCTGAGATCGAACGGCACCCCGAGGTAATGATCGGTGAAGCTGTCGTTCTGCGCCGGGTCGAGCACCTCGAGCAGCGCGCTGGCGGGGTCGCCCTGGAAGGACACGCCGAGCTTGTCGACCTCATCCAGCAGAAACACGGGATTCTTGGTGCCGGCCTGCTTCATGCCCGCGATGATGCGGCCGGGCATGGCACCCACGTAGGTTCGCCGGTGACCGCGGATGTCGGCCTCGTCACGAGCCCCACCGAGGGAGATCCGCACGTACTCTCGCCCCATTGCCCGGGCGATGGACTTGGCGACCGACGTCTTGCCGACGCCCGGAGGGCCGACGAAGAGCAGAATGGGTCCCTTGGGGGCCTTGTCGTCTTCGTTGCCGGTGCCGACGGGGGGAGGGGGTGAGCCGTCCTCTCCCGCCTCGTCTCCGGCGCTTTCCTTCGGAGCGGATTCCTCCGAACGGGCGGCAGCCGCCTCAGCGGAAGCTTCGGCCTCCCGGGCCTCGGATTCGTTGCGGAGCTGACGCACCGCCAGGAATTCGAGGACGCGGTCCTTGACGTCCTGCAGGGCATAGTGGTCCTCGTCGAGGATCGCCTCGGCTTGGGCCAGATCGAGGTGATCCTCGCTGCGTGTGCCCCAGGGAAGCTCGGCCACGTTTTCGAGGAAGGTGCGGATGACCTGGGACTCCATCGATTCGCGAGAGATGCGCGAAATCCTGCCCAGCTCGCGATCGACTTCCTTGCGGGCATTCTCCCCAAGGGGCAGTTCGGACAGGGTGCGTCGCAGTTCCTCGAACTCGTCGGCTTCGTCGTCTTCACCCAACTCCTGCTTGATGGTCTTGAGCTGCTCCCGCAGGATCATCTCCCGCTGACGCTCACCCAGTTCTTCCTGGACCTGCGACTTGATGTCTTCCTGGGCGTCGAGCACGGTGACATGATGCTGGACGTGTACCAGCACGCGACGCAACCGCTCCTTCACCGACAGGGTCTCCAGCAGCACCTGACGCTGTGCCGGCTCGATGTCGATGTACCCCGAGATGAGATCGGCAAACTGGCCCGGATCCGTCACCCCGGCCAGCACCTGTTGCACCACCTCGTCCGGGAGACCCGACTTGTGGCCCAGCTCGGCGGCGCGCTCCCGTGCTTCCCGGTACAACGCCACGAACGCCGTGTCATCGGGATCCTCGGGCACCATCTCCTCGGCCTTGCGGACGATCGCCTGCAAGTAGCCTTCGTGCTCCTGGTACTCCATGGCGATGCCGCGGTGCTCACCGTGGAGCAGCAACTGCATGCCCGCGAGTCCACGTTGCACCTGCCCTACCTTGGCCACCGTCCCGATGGTGTACAGCGACTCGGGCGACACGTCCTCGATGTTCTCCCGCTGGGACACCGCGAAAATAAATTTGTCTTCGCTCGCCAGGGCCGCTTCGATAGCGCGCAGGGTGGCGGGACGTCCGGCACCGATCGGGGCGGTCACGGACGGGAACAGCACCACTTCGCGCAGCGGCAGGACGGGTATGGTCATTCGCTCAGACATATGGCCTCATCACTCCTCATAACGCCGTATCGGGCGCGCCCGTTTCGGGCACACGGGTTCGTCTCTCAAGTATG
>SMVY01000104.1 GCA_004357415.1 Gemmatimonadota bacterium | reverse complement strand
GCGGCGGTCGACGTCGGGCACCGCGATGAGGATCCTCGACGGTGATATCAGGTCCTGGGACTGGAGCGCAGCGGACAGGCGACGGCCGTCGCCCAGTGTCGCCCGGGCGTCGGTGATGATCAGATCGAAGGGGGTCGAAACGAGTCGTTGCCACGCGTCCTCGCCGTTTCCCACCACCTCGACCTGGAAGCCATCGGCGGTGAAGAGCGCCTTGAGGACGCGGACCGCGCTCCGGTCCTGATCGACGACCAACAGACGGCGGGGAACCTGGTCGGGGGGCGCATCCTGGCGCTGGGGCTCGGAGCCGGCCGGCGGCAGGGTAACGCGGAAACATGCGCCGCCACTGGGGGGTGGGGCGCGGTCGTATACGATGGCCCCCCCGTGCGACTTCACGATCCCGTAACTGATCGACAACCCCAACCCGGTACCCTTGCCGGGTTCCTTGGTGGTGAAGAACGGCGTGAACAGCCTGCCTACGAGTTCCTCGGGGACCCCGAGCCCGCTGTCGGCCACGCTGAGGGTGATCTTGCCGTCGGCCCCACGCCCGGTCTCGAGGGTGATCGTCCTGGGAGCATCGGGCGGTAGATTGTCGACCACGTGGATGGCGTTGGTCATGAGGTTGAGGACTACCTGTTGCAGCTCGTGCTGATCGCCACGGACGATGAGCGGGGTGTCGGCTAGCCGCCGGTCCAAGGTGATGCCGCCAAGTGTCAACTCGTGTTCGACCAGCTGAAGCGTCTTGTTGACCACCCAGTTGATATCGACCTCGGCAGTTTCCGGCTCCCCTTTGCGGGCGAACGTCAACAGGTTCTGGACTATCCGGCCTGCGCGCTCGGCCTGCTCGTGGATCACCCGCATGTGCTCGGTGTGCGACTCGGGCATCCGTCCCGGCTCGAGCAGGAACTCCGACAGGCCTGAAATGGACGTCAACGGGTTGTTCAATTCGTGGGCCACGCCCGACACCAGCTGACCCACCGCCGCCATCTTCTCGTTCTGGATGAGTTGAGTCTCCAGGGCCCGCTGTTCGGTCACGTCCTCGATGAGCACCACGATGGTGTCGCTGGCGCGCTCGTCTTCGGGTAGCGGGGCCGCGGTCACCCGGATGGTCCGTTGCAGCGGCAGTGAGCGGACGGTCTCGGGTGGCGGGCGTTCGCCCCGCCGCGCGGCCTTGATGGCGTCGGGAATCTGTTCCGCGGAGCCGAACACGAGGTCGGTGAAGGATTTGCCGACCAGGGATGGCTCGGGAAGCCCCAGCAACTTGGCCAGGGCGCTGTTCACCCGCCGCATCACCCCGGCTCCATCCACGATGGCTATGCTCTCGGTCAGGGCATCGAACGTGGTTTCCCACTCTTCTTTGCCCCGCTTGAACATCTCGAAGAAGCGACTGTTGGCCAGGACCACCGCGGTCTGGGTCGCCACGGTGGAGATCAGCCACAGGTCCTCGGTGGTGAATTCGCCCTCGTCGGTGTCCGCTACCAGAATTGCGCCCATGGTGACCCCGTGGGCCGTGAGGGGAGCGATGGCGGCGGTCTCGACGGTGCAGCCGTCGAACAGGACGATTTCGGTTTCGCCCGCCCGGCCGGCCACTTCGAGCCGCTCACCGCCGATCGCTTTGCTGATGAGCCCGGCGGACTGCTCGGGTAGCCGGGTGCCCACCAGGCTGGCCATGGAGCCTTCGCCGGCGGCGACCCGAAGCTCCCCGGTGCGTTCGTCTGCCAGGAGGACGCTGGTGCCCCCCGCCGGAAGAAATCGCGCCACGTAGCTGGCGACCTGGGTCACGATCCGCTCTTCCTGGAGCGACTCGGACAGGATGTAACTCAATTCCTGCAGCGAGAAAATCTGATTGATCCGACGGTCGAGCTGTTGGGCGAGCTGGTCCCGTTCCCGGGAGAAGCGCGCCATCTGTCGCTCCCGGCTATCAGCCAGGGCCTCTAGGCGTCTGGTTTGAACAATGAGCGTGGCGCCAACCGAGGTGGCGACCAATACGGCGATGACGACGATGCCGGTGATCGGTAGGGTGTCCGTTACCGTCAGCAGCACCAGGACGACGACGTGGCTGATGAGGACTAGGGGGAGCCGTAGGGGGAAGCGGACGCCGATCCAGATGCTGGCTGCGCTGTACCCCGCGAGGACGACGCCCATGCCGAGCGGGGTGGTCGTGGTAATCGCCGAGCCGAGTCCCACGACGGCGAACGCGGCGGAAGTGGCCGCGAGAAGTCTTGCCAGGCCCCGTTGCTGTCGGCTCAGAAGCCCGAATCTCCCTCGTGGTGTGGCACCCGCTTGGTGGACCGCGCCTCCGGCGGAGCGTCGGACTTGACGGCGATCGATCGGGCGGGGATGCCGACGTTCACGTGGTAGGGCCGGACGTCCCTGGTGGCGACGGCACAGGCCCCGACCATGGCGTTGGTGCCCACCCTGGTGCCGGCCAGGACGGTGGCGTGGTAGGTGATGCGGACGTCGTCCTCGAGAACCGTCCGGGCGTTGGTGACGTCCCTCTGGTCGTCGATGCTGTGGGTGTGGCTATAGATGTTGGCGTAGTCGGCGATGCTGACGCGGTCGCCCAGCGTGATGCCGCCGCGATCGTCCAGCAGGACGTGCCGGTGGATCACGACGTCGTCGCCCACGTCCAGATTGTAGCCGTAGGACACCTCGGCGAACTGGAAGCATTTGAAGTTCCGGCCGCAGCGCGCAAAGATGTGCGGCGCCAGCAATCGCCGGAATTGGACCCCCAGGTGCACGTTGGTGCCACCGGCCGGCGAATGATCGAACCGCTGCCACAACCACAACAGCGGTTTGACCCTGGCGAATTTCTCGGTGTCGACGTCGGCGTAGTACTCCGGCTCGAGCGTCACGTTGTGTGGATCGAGCGCCAGCAGGGATGCCTTCGCGGCCAGCGGTGTGACTGGGTCCTCCAGGAGTTCGATATAGTCAGTGTGACCGGGGTGGTACAGCTGAAACAGCGTGTCACGCGCAATGGCGTACCAGTCCGCGTCGGGCGCGGCGAGCCGGCTGCCCAACTCCTCCAGCCACGCGTCGAACGTCTCCCGTGTGGGGTCCGGTATGCTCACCGTCTTGAGGGGGAGAAGCGGCATCAAGTCTCCGGCAGAATTAAAGAGGAGGGTGCCGGGACGTTACCGGCCGCCCTCCGGATCGCTCTGTTGCTGCATGACGCGCGACTGAATCCGGTTCCGCTCGCGTTGCAGGACTTGGACCCGGTTCGAGTCCCACCCGTTGGTGGTGGTGGCTCCGTAGGTGAACGACATGGGGAGATAGGGCGTCAACGCGTCGGCAAACACGTAAATGCCCGCGGCCGTCTGTCGTCGCTCGAGGCGGTTCGACTGGATCGAGGTGGTGAGCGGAATGATGGCCACAGGATTCAGAAACAGCGTGTTGACGTTGGCGGTCAGGAGCTGCGCGTCGAACCTGGTCCCTTCGACGAGGGCAAAGTAGCGTACCATGAGCAAACCCGGCTGGGGCACGCTGTAGAGCTTGGCGATCGAGTCGATCTGGACGCGCTTGGATTCCACCAGCCGGTGGAGCGAGGCGTAACTGTCCTGGTTCAAGAGGCGCAACGCCGATTCCTGGAGGATCGTCAACCGGATGTCCAGGCTGCTGGTCCGCATGCCGATCGACAGGTTGTCCTGATTGAGCCGGCCGTACCCCGCCGGCGGAAGCCCATCGTCCGTCTGGATCTGCGCCACGGCGGTATCGGCGCCGAGGAGCACTGCACTCCCGAGAATACAGGCAGCACGCAAGGGAAAATGGCTGGACATGCTACGAGTCTCCTTCGGGAATGGCAGCGATCAAACTCGCTCCGAGTTCGGCGACGCCTTCACCTGATTTAACGCTAACAAGTTGCACCTGATCCGCATCGGCTTGCAAGTCCTCGGCCAGGCTCGAAAGCCGCTGTTGGCGCTCTTGGCGGCCGAGTTTGTCCGCTTTGGTGAACACCAGGAGGGTGGGGTGTCCCTGGGAGTGGAGCAGGTCCAGCATCCACCGGTCCTCGTCCGACGGGGCGTGCCGGATGTCCAGGAGCCAGATGAGTCCGGCCACGTCCGGCCGCGTCTTCAGGTAGGCGGTGATCAACCTCCGGTAGCCGGCACGGGCGGTCTTGCTGGCGGTGGCGAACCCGTACCCGGGGAGATCGACCAGGTAGAAGGTCGGCAGCCGGTACACGTTTATGAGGGTCGTCTTGCCGGGCGTGCGACTTACCCGTGCGAGGCGTTTTCGCCGGAGGAGCGCGTTGATGAGGCTCGACTTGCCGACGTTGGACCGGCCGATGAAGGCGAATTCGGGGAGTGGAGGGTCGAGGGTCACGTCGGCCGTGGGAAAGCTGCCGACGAAGTCAACCGGTAGGTGTCGGAGCGGCGAGTCGACGGAAACCGTCAGGCCTCGCGTTTGGTGCGCGGCTGCGTTTCCGTGAGCACCAGCGGCGGCGTGCCGTCGCGGACGGATTCGGCGGTGATCACGATCTCCCGGACGTCTTCCCGGTCGGGGATGTCGAACATGATGTCCGTCATGACCATTTCGAGGATGGCGCGGAGGCCGCGGGCACCGGTGCCGCGCTTGAGGGCGCGCTCAGCCACTGCCTGGAGTGCCTTGGCATCGAATGTCACGCGGACGTTCTCAAACTCGAACAGCCGCTTGTACTGCTTGGTGAGCGCGTTCTTGGGCTCGAGGAGGATCCTGATCAGCGCGTCTTTGTCGAGCGCATCGAGGGCCACCGTGACCGGCATGCGACCAACCAATTCGGGAATGAGTCCGAACCGTAACAGGTCGTCCGGCTCGACGTCGTGATAATGGGAGGATCCCACCTTTTCGGCGTCGGTTTGGACCGCCGCCCCGAAGCCGATCTGCTGAGTGCCGGTGCGCGCCTGGATGATCGTCTCGAGCCCGTCGAACGTGCCACCGCATATGAACAGGATGTCCTTGGTGTTGATCTGGATGTACTCCTGTTGCGGGTGCTTGCGTCCGCCTTGTGGCGGCACCGAAGCGATGGTGCCCTCGAGGATCTTCAGGAGGGCCTGCTGTACCCCCTCGCCAGACACGTCCCGCGTTATGCTGGGGTTCTCAGACTTGCGGGCGATCTTGTCGATCTCGTCGATGTAGACTATGCCGCGCTCGCACTCGCTGACGTTGAAGTCGCCGGCCTGGAGCAGCCGCACCAGAATGTTTTCCACGTCCTCACCGACGTAGCCGGCTTCCGTCAACGTGGTGGCATCCGCTATGGTGAAGGGGACGTCGATGATTCGGGCCAGCGTCTGGGCCAGGAGCGTCTTGCCGACACCCGTCGGGCCGAGCAGCAGGATGTTGGACTTGTCCAGCTCGACATCGTCATCGCGGACCGGCTGCGAGTTGATGCGCTTGTAGTGGTTGTAGATGGCCACCGAAATCGTTCGCTTGGCCTTTTCCTGTCCGATGACGTACTCGTCGAGCACGGCCTTGATTTCCGACGGAGTGGGGACGTCGGTGATCCCCTCGGCGACATCGCGCTCCTCGTCCTCGGCCAGGATCTCATTGCATAACGTGATGCACTCGTTGCAAATGTAGACCGACGGGCCGGAGATGAATTTGCGGACGGAGTCCTTGGACTTGCCGCAAAATGAACATCTGAGGTGCTTGTCGCTGGACATGGAATCTCGTCGCTCAGTCAGTGTCGAGGCCTAGAGTGCAAGAAATACGCCCAAGTCACCATCCGTCAAGCCGCGCCGTCCTTGTCCCCGTTGGTCTTCGGGGTGAAGACGCTGTCGATCAGGCCGTACTCCTTCGCTTCCTCGGCGCTCATGAAGCGGTCCCGGTCCATGTCCCGCTCGATCCGCTCGAGCGGCTGGCCGGTGTGGAGGGCGTACAGTTCGTTCATGGTGGAGCGCAGGTACAGGATTTCCTTGGCCTGGATCTCGATGTCCGCAGCCGATCCCTGGGTGCCGCCCGACGGCTGGTGCATCATGATACGCGAGTGGGGCAGGGCGCTCCGCTTGCCGGTCGTACCCGCCGTGAGGAGGAAAGATCCCATGGAGGCGGCCATCCCCATGCAGATTGTGTTCATGGGCGAGCGCAGGTGCTGCATCGTGTCGTAGATGGCCATCCCGGCCGACACTGTGCCGCCCGGCGAGTTGATGTAGAGGTAGATGTCCTTTTCCGGGTTGTCGGCTTCGAGGAACAGGAGCTGGGCGATGATGATATTGGCGACATCGTCGTTGATCGGGGCACCCATGAACACGATACGGTCCATGAGTAGCCGCGAGAAGATGTCGTAGGTCTTTTCGCCCCGGCTGGAGCGTTCGATGATATAGGGTGGGTACAGCGTCGAGACCGTCATGCTTCCTCGGCAATGGTGGATTGGTCGAGCAGATGGGCGAATACTTTCTCTTCCGTCAGCGCCCGTTCGATTTCGGCGAGCCGCTGGGATTTCTGTAACGCCGCGTACACTTCGTTGACCTTCATGTTGCGCCCCGCCGCGATCTCGGCGACGCGCGCATCGATGTCTTCTTCGGTGGCCTTCAGGTTCCCCGCGGTCGTCACCGCGTCGAGCACCAGGTCGCGTTTGACCTGCGTCTCGGCGATAGGCCGGAACTCCTCATGGAACTTCTCCAATTGGTCCTGCGGCACGCCGTAGGCCTCGACATACGCGTGAATGGCCCGGGCCACCATCGCCCGTGGAGCCTCCACGTTGTTGGCCGACACCAGCTCGTTGATCAGTTGTTCCCGCACCCTGCCGTCGGCCTCACGCTTGGCGGCGGCTTCGAGGTCGGCCCGGATGGCCGACGTGAGCGCCGCCAGGTCCTCGAAATCGCCCACCTCGCGGGCCAAGGCGTCGTCGAGCGGCGGAAGTTCCTGCCGCTTGACCTCGTGCAGCGTGATCCGCAGCCGCCGGCTCTGGCCCCGCTTGCTCTCGTCCGGGTGATCGTCCGGAAAGCGGATGTCCTCGTCGGCCGACTCACCCGGGGTGAGCGCCATGATTCGCTCCTCCAGTTCGGGGAGCGCCTTCCCTTCCCCCAGGACCAGCGAGTAGGGCTTGGCCTCACCGGCCTCGCCGTCCTCGATGGGCGCCACCTCCACCCGGACCATGTGACCCGGGCTGGGCTTCGAACCCTCCAGCGGGAGCCAATTGGCCTTCTGCTCCTGCACGTTCCGCAATTGCTCGTCCACCTGGTCGTCCGTCACCGGGGCGAGCGTGCGGGTCAACGAGAAGCCCCCGGTGCGCTCCAGGTTCAACTTCGGCTTGACCTCGACCAGGAACTCGAACTCGATGGGCCCGTCGTCCTCGAATTTCACGTTCCGCACCGAGCGGCCGAGGACGTCGGTAAGCGACTCGGCGTCGACCGCCTGCTCCCAGCTCTCCTGCACCACCGCCTCCAGGACGGTTTGGCGGATGGCCTCGCCGTAGCGCTGGCGGACCACCGCGGGAGGGACCTTGCCCTTGCGGAACCCCGGGAGCCGCGCCCGGCGGGCGAAATCCCGGACCGCCTTGTTTTCGGCCCGCTTGACGAGGTCCGGCGGGACCGAGACCGCCAGGGCCTTGGACCCTGAATCCTCGTGGGTCTTTTCGATGGTAATCTGCGTCATGGTGGGCGAAATCTACCCTCCCGGGGCGTGTCGGGGGAGGGGAGCGGTGTTGGTGCCGGCCGGCCGGGGGCCGGATGCGAACGGCGGGATTCGAACCCGCACCCCTTGCGGGACAGGATCCTAAGTCCTGCGCGTCTGCCAGTTTCGCCACGCTCGCGTGGGTTGCAATATAGCCACTCGACGGCCCGTGCCCTCAGCCTGGGGCCAGCGGATACGCTGGCCGCTAAGGGGTGTGGGGCCAGCCCTGTCGCCAGGTTGGTGCCGCGCGTTGAGCGTGGGCTCCCGGTTCGGCGCGTGCCGACTAGTTTTGGGCACCCGAGCCGGCCTCTCCGGCACCGCACGGATTCACTCCGACCTACGGAAGGACCGCCACATGGACCGTCGTACCGTTGGCGCTGCGCTCGCCCTGCTGGGTGTGGCGGCAGCGACCCAGGCCCGGGCGCAGGACGAGACACCCGATCTTATCAAGTTCACCATCGACGCCGGTCTTGCCAGTACCTCCGGTAACTCCAACATCACCACCATCACTGGGGGTCAGACCTTCAGCTATACGGCCGGGCATTTCGTCCTCAGCCAGGCGTTCGACATGCTGTTCAACCGGACCGAGGACTCCACCACCGCCGAAACCTACAAGGGCAATGTCAGGGGCGACCGCACCTTCGGCAGCGCCAAGCGGCTTTCGGTGTTCCTCGACTTGCGAGGGTCCAGGAACCGCTTTGCCGGCATCAGCCGGCGGTTCGAGCAGGCGCTCGGTGTAGCCTACGACGTGGTGAAGACCGAGAAAAACGTGATCGCGGTCGAGGGCGCGGCCACGCTGGTGCAACAACGGGGCACCAACGGGCTGGACGACAACTATCCCGCGGCGCTGGCCGGCGCCCGCTACCTTCATTACTTCACCCCGGATGCCACCTTCACGGTGAGCGGGGAATACATCCCCAACCTGGAGAACGGCGATGACTACCGGTTGATTGGCCAGGCCAAGATCCTGGCGCCGCTCAGCGGGACGATCGCCCTCAGCTTCTCCTACTTGATCCGGTTCGACAACGAGCCCGAGCCCGGATTCCTGAAGACCGACAAGTTCTTCACCAGTGGGATACAGATTAGTCTTTAGGAGGGCGCAGGGCGCATCGGGGGCCTTCATGGGGCTCCGATCGGGCTCTCAATATTCTGCGGCGATGGGGCCTTCTGGGCCGTCTTTCCGAATCTCGATGTGAACGCGGTCCTCCGGTGCTACCACGCCGGGGGACCGTTTGTCCAGGGGCTCGATGACTACCCAACGGCCGGTGCAATCGAACCTCTCCAGGGCAGTGGCTTGGCCCAGGTCGCCGAGTTCCGCCAGGCGCGGAGCTTGGTGAGCGACCGGGTCGTCGAACAGCAGCGCAACGTCAGCTTGCGTCTCCCGGCCGCCGACCACCGCGGTCCCGCCTGTCAGATGGAGATCGTGGAGCACTGGGCGGTTGAGCGGCAGCCCGGTGTAGACCGCCGGGTCGGTCTGCTCCCAGCTGCCGTCGGCCAGGCGGTCGAAGGAGGTCAGGAGGAGGGCAGCCAGGTGTGTCCTGAGGCGCTCTTTGTCGGGATCGTCCCGCAGGGCGCCGGTCTCGATCAGCACCGTACTGGTCCCGGCGCGCTGAAAGCACTCACCGAAGGCCCTCGGTTCGTACTCCTCGCTCCAACGGGCCACCCTGTTGGGCAACGCATCCAGCGCGGCCGCCGCCATCGTCGCCACCAGTTGGCGGGCGCGGGCGCGAACGGGAGCCCATGTGTCATGTATGTCGACCGGTGGCGCCAGGAAAGAAAAGGCTACCTGGTCGCCGTCGGGTCCCGCCCGTCGGCGCACGTCCTGGTCGTGCAGGTTGAACCCGAAGGCCGGTTGCAGCCGTTCCCGGACCGCGGCCAGCGCCCGGGCCTCGGGTGACGCCAACCGGACGGCGTCGCGATTGATGTCGATCCCATCGGCCGTTTCCCGCTGGTGCGCCTGGGCCCCATCAGGATTGAGCATCAGCAGCATGGTGATGCGCAGGTGCTGCCGCAGCCGCCGGTGGAGGTCTACCTCCTCCCGGGTGGCGAAAAACCCCACCAGATCGGCCAGCGCCCGAGTGGCGGTGGCTTCGTCGCCATGCATCTGAGACCACAGCAGGAGACCGGTCGACCCTTCGCCGAAGGTGATGGTGCGTAGGGGACGGTCCTGCGCCGAACGGCCTACGTCCTCAACGGTGAGCCAGGGAGACTGGAGCGGGCCTTCGAGGGCGTGCCACAGCATGTCGGCGGTGACCCGTCGGGTATCAAGCCCGGGGAGCGGTGGCGCCAGGAACACCGATGTCGGATCGACCATCGCTGGGATCCCGCTACCCGAACAGGAGGTTGACGATGTACACCGCCATGAACATGGCGGCCACATCGGCGATGAGCCCGGCGGGAACGGCGTGGCGGGTCTTGCGCACGTTCACCGATCCGAAGTACACGGCGATCACGTAGAACGTCGTTTCGGTCGAGCCGAACATGGTCGCCGCCATCTTGACCACCAACGAGTCTTCGCCATACTGGTTGATCATGTCGAGCACGATCGCCGCCGAGCCCGACCCGGTCAGCGGCCGGACGATCGCCATGGGGATGACCTCGGGCGGGATGCCGATGAGGCTCAACAGTGGGCGGGCGCCGTCGATGAGGTAGTCGAGCGCCCCCGACGCGCGGAACATCCCGATGGCGAAAAGGATGGCAACCATGTACGGGATGATTCGTATGGCCACGGTGAATCCTTCCTTGGCGCCCTCCACAAATTCTTCGTAGACCGGGACCCGCTTGTACAGGCCGTACAGCGGAAAACCGATGATGATGCTCGGGAGAACGAAGACCGACATGATGTCGATGACGGTGCGTAAGGTGTCCATAGGTCCGCTCCCCCTCACGCCGTCGGTTCGGCGGCAGGTGCCTGCCGCATGGGGTCGGTATCGCGGTAGCGCGGCATCCGCCCAAGCCACCGTGCGGCGAAGACCGCCACGATGAGGGAGAGCGACGTTACCAGGAGGATGCCGAAAAACAACTGGTTGACCTGCAAGCCCATGATGGCCACCAGCAATACCGGGGGCACCAGTTGCACGCTGGCGGTGTTCATCGCCAGGAGCATGACCATCGAGTTGGTGGCGGTATCCTTGACGGGATTGAGTTCCTGCAACTCCTCCATGGCCTTGAGGCCGAACGGGGTGGCGGCGTTTCCCAGGCCCAAGACGTTGGCCGTGAGGTTCAGCGCGATGTACCCCAGGGCAGGAGAGTCTTTTGGTAGCTGGGGAAAGAACGGCCGCAGCACCGGTTGGACCAAACGAACGAAGCGTTCGATCAAGCCCGCCTTCTCGGCGATGCGCAGGAGTCCGAGCCACAACGCGAGGGCCCCGATCAGGCCCAGCGCGAGGGTAACGGCGATCTCCGCGAAGTCGAAGGCCGCTTCGGTTATGGCGTTGAGTTTGACGAACCGGACTGCAGGGAACGTCACGGTCGTGGTGGCCCGCAGGACCCCTGGCCCGGGATCGAGACTCGTGACGCCGCGGAGGTCGTTGGCCCGCGACGAAGTCACCCGGCGAATCGTCGACAGCGGCTCCGGAAGCTCGACGTCTGTGGCAAACCTAAGCTCCCGGCCATCCTCTCCGACCACCAACATGCCCGGCCACCGCAGGGGCGGGAGCAGGGTCGTTTCGGCTCCGGGGTACGCAGCCAGGGTCGCAGGGGATACTTCGACTTCAACCTCTTGCCGCCTTTGGCTGGGATCGTACCCGGACGGAAAGTACACCGTGACGGAAAGCGGCTTGCCGTTGCGGTAGGTGTCCCGTGTCAGGTCACGCGTGTCGTTGGCCAGCGCAAAGACCAGACTGGAGATGATGAGGCCTGCCCAGATGTAATTCAGCATACCGGGGCCCTCGGCCCCCGTTGCAGCGTCATGCTTTCTCCCTGTGTTGGTCGTACTCGTCGACGAACCGGTCGATACG
>SMVY01000103.1 GCA_004357415.1 Gemmatimonadota bacterium | reverse complement strand
TCGGCGGTCTGGAATTCCTCGCGGAAGTGCCCGCCACACGATTCGGCCCGCTCCAGCGCGTCGCGACACATCAACTCGGCGAACTCCATGAAATCGGCCACCCGACCCGCCTTCTCCAGCGACTGATTGAAGGTGGCGGTACTCCCCAACACCCGGACATCGCGCCAGAACTCGGCCCGGATCTCGGGGATCCGCTCCAGAGCATCACCCAGCCCGGCTGCGGTGCGGGCCATGCCGCATTTGTCCCACATGAGGCGTCCCAGTTCGCGGTGGAACGAATCCACACTGCGTGATCCGTCCACGTCCAACAACCGCTGGGTGCGGCGGCCAACCTCGGCCTCTGCGGCCCGGACGGACGGGTGGTCGGCGCCTATCGGGTCGAGTGGTGTCCGGGCCAGGTAGTCGCCGATGGTGGACGGGATGATGAAATAGCCGTCGGCCAGACCCTGCATCAGCGCGCTGGCTCCGAGACGGTTGGCGCCGTGGTCGGAGAAGTTGGCTTCGCCGATGACGTGCAGGCCCGGCAGGGTACTCATCAGGTTGTAGTCGACCCACAGCCCGCCCATGGTATAGTGGGGCGCCGGAAAGATCCGCATGGGGACCGAATAGGGATCCTCATCGGTAATGCGGTTGTACATCTCGAACAAGTTGCCGTAGCGCTGCTCGATGGCCGAGCGTCCAAGCCGTGCAATAGCATCGGCAAAATCGAGGTACACGCCGAGGCCTGTCTTGCCCACCCCCCGGCCATCGTCGGTAGCCTCCTTGGCGGCCCGGCTGGAGATGTCGCGCGGCGCCAGGTTGCCAAAACTGGGATACTTCCGTTCGAGGTAGTAGTCCCGTTCGTCCTCTGGAATCTCACCGGGGGGTCTGGTGTCCCCCCGAGCCATGGGAACCCACACGCGGCCGTCGTTCCGGAGCGACTCGCTCATCAACGTCAACTTCGATTGGTACTCGCCTTCCATCGGAATGCAGGTCGGGTGGATCTGGGTGTAGCACGGATTGGCGAACGCCGCACCGCGCTTGTAGGCGCGCCACGTGGCGGTGACATTGCAGCCCAGCGCGTTGGTAGACAAATAGAAGATGTTGCTGTAGCCGCCCGTGGCCAGGACTACGGCGTCACCCAAGTGCGAGCGTACCGTCCCGGTCACCAGATCGCGCACCACCACCCCCCGGGCGCGTCCGTCCATGACGATGACGTCGAGCAGTTCGGTCCGCGGGAACATTTCGACCGCCCCGCGCCCCACTTGCCTGGCCAGCGCCTGGTAGGCGCCAAGCAGCAATTGCTGGCCCGTCTGCCCTCGGGCGTAGAACGTGCGGGACACCTGAGCACCGCCGAACGAGCGATTGTCGAGGAGGCCGCCGTATTCCCGGGCGAAGGGGACGCCCTGCGCCACGCACTGGTCGATGATGGCGTTACTGATTTCGGCCAGCCGGTAGGTGTTGGCCTCCCGCCCCCGGAAGTCGCCGCCCTTGATGGTGTCGTAGAACAGCCGGTAGACGCTGTCGCCATCGTTCTGGTAGTTCTTCGCCGCGTTGATGCCGCCTTGCGCCGCGATACTGTGTGCCCGACGCGAGGAATCCTGGATGCATAGACACTCCACCCGATAGCCCAGCTCGGCCATCGTGGCTGCCGCGGACGCGCCCGCCAGGCCCGAGCCGACCACGATCACCTGGTATTTCCGTTTGTTGGCGGGATTCACCAGCTTCATGTCGAACTGGTATCGCCGCCATTTTTCGGCGAGAGGACCGTCAGGGATCTTGGCGTCGAATTCCATCGCTGAGGAAACTCCGGGTTACCGCAACAAGCCGAAGAGGATGGCCAGCGGGATCGAGGCGAACCCGACCGGCACCACGATGGCGACCAGCGTCGCCACGGTTCGGCGCAGACGATCGTAGCGCGGATGAACGGCACCCACCGTCTGGAACATGCTCCACACCCCGTGGTAGAGATGGGCCGCCAGGGCCACCATGGCCACGAGGTAGAACAGGCCGATCCACCAGATGCCCAGATACGACACCAGGTTGCCGTACACGTTCGTGTGACTGAACACGGGATGAACCACGCCGAGGGTCAACTCGAGGATGTGGTACACCAGGAACACCAGGAGCAACACACCCCCCCAGCCCATCGTGCGTGACGCCAGCGTGGAGGCGGGGTGCTGTACCCGGGTGTAGCCTACCGGACGACTGAGTCGGTTGAGTCGTTTGAGGCTGTATGCCGCCTGGATGTGAACCACCAGGGCGACGACCAGGAGAATCCGGGTGCCCCACAGGAGCGGGATAGTGGATTTGAGAAAGGCCGCCCAGTCGTTGATCGCGGAGGGCCCGGCGTAGGCCAGAAGATTGCCCGACATGTGGACCACGATGTAGCCGATCCAAACCAGCCCGGATACCGCCATGACGATCTTCTTGCCGATCGTCGATCCAAGGAACCGCCCCAACCCGGTCATGGGACCACGCGTTCAGACGGTGGCCATGGTGCCCCGGACGGCTTCGGCCGACCGGTGCAGTGCCGTTTGTTCTTCCTCGCTCAACTCCACTTCGAGAATGGCTTCGAGACCGTTCCGACCCAGCTTGCACGGCACGCCGCAGTAGACATCCTGCAAGCCGTACTCGCCGGTGAGCCAGGCTGAGCACGGGAGCACTCGCTTCTTGTCCTTCACGATGGCTTCGACCATCTGGACCGCGGCGGCACTGGGAGCGTAATAAGCCGATCCCGTCTTGAGGTGCTTGACGATCTCCGCCCCACCCTGCCGGGTGCGCGACACTATGGCTTCGAGACGCTCGGCATCGAGCAGTTGGGTGACCGGGATACCAGACACCGTGGTGTACGACACCAGGGGCACCATGGTATCACCGTGACCGCCGAGCACCATCGCCTGGATATCCTCCACCGATATGTCGAGCGCCTCGGCCAGAAAGGTCCGGTATCGGGCGGTGTCGAGCACGCCGGCCATGCCGATCACTCGCTCCCGGGGGAACCCGGTGGTTTCCTTGGCGACGGCACACATGACGTCGAGTGGATTGGAAACAATGATGACGATGGTGTTGGGGGCCGCTTCCTTGATGGCCTCCGACACGGAACGAACGATGCCGGCGTTGGTCTTGACCAAGTCGTCGCGACTCATACCCGGTTTGCGGGCGATGCCCGCCGTCACCACGAACAATTCGGCGCCGGCCGCCTCGGCGTACCCCTGGCTGCCGATGACCCGGGCGTCGAAGCCCTCGATCGGGCCGGACTCCCACTGGTCTAGCGCCTTTCCTTCTGCCACGCCTTCGACGATATCGATCAGCACCACCGTGCGAGCCAGGTCTTTTTCAGCGATGCGTTGCGCCACCGTCGCTCCGACATGCCCGCCGCCAACCACCGCAATCTTGTTGAACATGATAGTGTCGTCTCTAGAACAGTCTGGAACACGCGCGACCAATCAGGTGATCAATCGTGCAATCATGATGCTGTGATCGGGAATGTAGTGGGATCAGGAATGGTCGGCAAACCACGATCACCCGTTGTTCAATCCGTCCTGAGCCCTCGTTTGGCGAATGGCCTCGTACAGCACGATGCCCACTGCCGTGGCCAGATTCAGGCTGCGGACCGGGCCTACCATGGGGATGGTGAAGGACTGTTCAGGATGCTTCTCGAGGATGCGTTCCGGCATCCCCTCGGTCTCGTTGCCGAACACCAGACAGGAGTTGGCCGCGAACGGTGCCTCCCAGTACGGGCGCTCGACGTTGGACGAAAAATACAGGCACCGGTCACGGCTCATGGCGTCGCGAAAATCTCGCCACAGCGGATGGACCCACAGATCGACATGCGGCCAGAAGTCCAGACCGGCACGCTTGAGTTCCCGGTCGTCGAGCGAGAATCCCAGGGGCTCGATGACGTGGAGCGACGAATCGGTGGCCGCTGCAAGCCGGGCGATGTTTCCGGTGTTGGGTGGAATCTGCGGTTCGATCAAGGCGATGTGTAACGTCACGACGTGATTCTCCGGCGGCTCACCCGCCCCGGGTATGCATCTCCCGCCGCGGATCGGCGCGGAGACTCTCGACCGGGTAGAGCGTGTCCCGGTTGGGGAGGGCCAGACGCTCTTCGGCCCCGCGGTCCGTGCGCCGGCGCCACACGCCGGTGATCTGCTCCACCAGGTCCGCGTCCGACGCCCCACCACGCACCAGCTCACGGAGGTCGACGCCGGCGGCGGCGTAGAGACAGGTATACCATGTCCCATCCGCGGTCAGCCGGCTTCGGTCACACGCCGCGCAAAACGGCTGGGTCGTCGAGGCGATGATGCCGAATGTGGTCCCGTCCGCCAGCTGATAACGGTCCGCCGGCGCGGTGGGGTCGCTCGGCGCCGGCTGGACCGAGCCATAGTGCTCCTCTAGCCGGCCGAGCAACTCGTCGCGTGATACCACCTGGTCGATGGTCCATTGGGTGGCGCCGCCGACGTCCATGTACTCGATGAACCGTATCTCGACTTGGTACCTCCGTCCGAATTCGATCAGATCGAACAGCTCGTCATCGTTGAACCCGCGGATCACCACGGCGTTGACCTTGGTACCGCGGAACCCCAACCGGCAGGCCTCACCAATGCCCTCGACGATCGAATCCCACCGATCGCTCTTGGCAAATGCCAGCAGCCGCTCGGGTCGAACCGTGTCGAGGCTGACG
This sequence comes from Gemmatimonadota bacterium, assembly GCA_004357415.1. Classification (GTDB taxonomy): domain Bacteria; phylum Gemmatimonadota; class Gemmatimonadetes; order Gemmatimonadales; family GWC2-71-9; genus N074bin45. The sequence goes on along the minus strand of SMVY01000103.1, from coordinate 10,055 downwards.
GTCAGGCGGTCGAGTCCGGCGGACCTCAGCGCCCCGGCGTGCCGGGCCAGCAGCACGGCGTTGGTCGTCATGGACAGATCCTCTAGGCCGTCGAGCGAGCGCAGCTGCCCCACCAGTGCCGCCACATCGTGACGCAGAAGCGGCTCCCCGCCCGTCAGGCGGATCCGGGTCACCCCCAGTGATATAAACACCCGTGCCAGCCGGGTGATCTCCTCGAAGGTGAGGATCGACGAGCGTGGCAGCCAGACGTACTCGTCCTCCGGCATGCAATAACGGCAGCGCATGTTGCACCGGTCGGTGACCGAGATGCGCAGACGACCCAGGGGCCGGCCCATGGTATCGAGACCACAGGTCATGGAGAGCCCGTCTCCGCCGGATCGAGGGCCGCCGTGGGGTCGACCCAGGCCTCGGTGCCGTCGGCATATCGTTCCCGTTTCCATACCGGGACGCGGTGCTTCACTTCTTCGATGACGAAGCGGCAGGCCGCGAACGCCTCCTCGCGGTGATCTCCGGTGACCACCACCACCACCGCCGCATCCCCGATGGTCAGGGTCCCTACCCGGTGCTGCAGCGTCACCGACACCGGCCACCGTGCCTCGGCCTCGGCCACGATCGCTCCGCACTGCGCCTCGGCCATCGGCCCGTAGGCCGTGTAATGAAGCTCGCTCACCTGGCGGCCGTCCTGATGGTTGCGCACCGTGCCCACGAACCAAACCTGGGCTCCCCGCCCCGGTCCGGCTACCCGGGCGGCAAGCCGGGCGGCATCGATCGCTGCCTCGGTCAGAAACGTCACCTAGCCACCCGCCAGCGGTGGCAGAAGCGCCAGTTCATCGCCGTCTCGGATCTCGTCTTCCAGGGCGACCTGGGAGTGGTTCCGGGCGCAAAGGGGCCGGGTGGGCAGCACATCGGCTGCAGGGTACTTCAGACGAAGTTCCGCCAGGGCGTCCGCCACCGTGGCCGAGGCGGACAGCGCCAAGTCACAGGCTTCGACCCCGACGACCTCGGCGTAGCGGGCAAACAGCAGCAGGCGGATATGGATGGGGCGGGCGTGGTCGATCGTCATTGATGGCAATCTATCACCTTCGATCCCGGCGGGGGCACCGGGTAGTAACAACAGCAAGACCACCAAAAAGGGCCGCTCGGAAGCGGCCCATGGTGGATTCGGGGGTGGCCCGGCTGGTCAGAGGGTGCCGAACGCCGGCGGCTCCTGGGACGGCTGCGATGGCTGCGATGGCTGCGCCTCAGGATCAGCCTCGGCGACCAGACCGCGTAACTCCTTGCTGGGCTTGAAGACCGGTACCGGACGCGCGGCGACCTCGACCGGCTCGCCGGTTCTGGGGTTTCGCGCCATACGGGTCTTCCGCCGGCGAATTTTGAAGGTGCCGAATCCCCGGATCTCGATGTTCTTCTGGTCTCGGAGCGCATCCTTGACCGACTCGAGAAAGGCGTCGACCACCCGGGCGCAGTCCTTTTTCGAGATCATGGGCCCGGCAGTACGAGCGATTGAAGCGGTTACGTTTTCAACGAGATCGGCCTTGGTCATGCATCCCCCACCAGGGTCACAGACGGACGGTCGCCCGAACGGGCATCATGGGGCTGACGATACGAGCTTAGTGCTTGTGTGTCAAGACTTTGGGTCAACTCAGGCCTGAGCTGTCCCTGAGGAGATCCATGAATTCGCCGAAGTGAGGATAGGCGTCGTGAGGCCCCGGAGCCGCCTCCGGGTGGTATTGCACGGCGAAAACGGGCAGCCGGGTATGCCGCAGACCCTCTACCGTCCTGTCGTTCAGGTTGAGGTGGGTTAACTCCAAGTCCGGCGCGCCGTTAATGGTTCGGCCACCCCCCTGGACGGCGAACCCGTGGTTCTGGGTGGTGATCAACACCCGCCCGGTCGCCAAGTCCTGAACCGGGTGGTTACCCCCCCGATGACCGTAGGGGAGCTTGGCCGTCTGGCCCCCGAAGGCGATGGCCAGCAACTGGTGCCCCAAACATATCCCGAAAATAGGGACTCCCGTGCCCGCCAATTCCTGAATGACGGGAATTACATAGGCCACGGCTGCCGGATCTCCTGGCCCATTAGAAAGGAATACGCCGTCGGGCGCGAGCGCCAGGACGTCCGCCGCAGACGTCCCGGCCGGCACCACCGTCACCCGGCTGCCGGCGCTGACCAGTTGGCGGACGATGCTGCGCTTCATGCCGAAATCGAACGCCACCACGTGGGGGCCGTTCTCCCCCGCCGTCCACGGCTCGGTTACCGACGCCTCACTCGCGAGGTCCCGTCCCTCCATCCCGGGAGACGCCTCCAGCCGCTGCTGGAGATCGGCCGCCGGCTGGTCTCCGGTCGCAATGACCCCTCGCATGGCGCCGCGGGAACGGATGTGGCGGGTGAGCCGGCGGGTGTCGATCCCTTCGAGCACGGGAACCCCGTGGCGGGCGAGCCAGACGTCCAGCCCCTCGGTGGCTCGCCAATTGGAGTGCCGGCGCGCTAGCTCACGGGTGACGACGCCGCACACCTGGGGCCGGCCGGACTCGGAGTCGTCTTCGTTCACACCGTAGTTGCCGATCATCGGCGCGGTCATGACCACGATCTGCCCGAGGTACGACGGGTCGGTGAACGTCTCCTGATAGCCGCTGAGGTTGGTGGTGAAGACCACCTCGCCGAACGCGGGCTCGGCTCGCCCGGGACTGGTACCGTTGAATAGGGTGCCGTCCTCGAGCAATAAAAACGCGGGGTGACCGGTCATCCGGTCACCCCGCGGTCGGCAACGAACACCACGCTACTGACCAGAATCAGCAGCAGCACCGCCCGGCTGGGCTGCGTCATCCGGCGCCAGAATCGCGGGTACCAGCGGTTCGGTCTCGAGCGGCAGCGGGGCCGTCTGTACCGGACCCACCGGGGTTCTTAGCAGCTCCTGCACGTCGGTGGTGCCGATCGAATTGGAGGCGGACAGGAAGGACAACACCAGCGCCAGGAAGAGGAACACGCCGCCGGTGACCCAGGTGGTCTTGGTCAACCAGGTGACCGCGTGCCGTCCTCCAAAGAACGACTCCGTCCCGCCGGAACCACCGAGCGCGGCCAAGCCGCCCCCCTGCCCCGCCTGCAGCAGCACGATGACCACCAGGATGAGGGAGTCCAGGATCAACAGTCCGGTGATGAAACCATACATCGCAATTCTTCTCCAAAGGTCAGCCTTAAAGGCTAACCGGAGAGGCGTTGACGGTCAACTCAGGCGGCTGCCCCGCCCCCGACACCGACGATCTCGGTCCAGCTCTCCGGAGTGAGGCTCGCCCCACCGACCAGCACTCCGTCGATCTCGTCTTCCACCAGAAAACTGAGGACGTTCCCCGGCTTGACCGAGCCGCCATAGAGGATGGCGATGTCCTCCGGTCCCCCTCGGTCCACCACCAGCGAGCGGAGGAAGGCGTGCACCGAGGCCGCGTCGTCCGGGGTGGCGTTCTTCCCGGTGCCGATGGCCCACACCGGTTCGTAGGCAATCACCACCCGCGGCAGATCTTCTTCCGCAACCCCCGCCAGCCCGGCGTCGAGCTGCCGCCGCACCACCGCCTCGGTCTCGCCCCGCTCGCGCTGGTCGGCCAGTTCGCCCACGCACAGCAGCGGCCTCATGCCGCCGTCGAGGAGCGCCGCCACTTTCCTGCCGGTTTCCTCATCGGTTTCGCCAAACAGGTGCCGGCGCTCAGAATGGCCGACCAACGCCACGGTGGCGCCGGCCTCCTGGGCCAGTGGAATGGACAGCGCCCCGGTGTACGCCCCGCTGGGCTCCCAGTGCACGTCCTGGGCGCCGATGGCGACGTCGGGCCGCTCGTCCAGTTCGAGGGCCAGCGTCCGGATGGACGTGGCCGGCGGGAAGAACCAGATTGACCGGGTCGGCTGGGGAAAGGTCAGTTCCTTGAACGCCCGCGCAAAGGTGGCGGCCTGCTCGGGGCCGTGATGCATCTTCCAGTTGGCGGCAAACAGGATGGCCATATCGATTGCCTCAGTGGTCGGTCACGTCATCGAGGGCCGCGACGCCGGGCAGGGTCCGGCCCTCCAGAAATTCCAGCGCCGCGCCGCCGCCGGTGGACACGTGCGTCATCCGATCGGTGAGCCCGGCCTCGGCCACCGCGGCCGCCGAATCGCCGCCGCCAACCACGGTCACGGTCCCGGCGTCGGTGGCGCGTGCCATCGCCTGCGCTACGGCCACGGTGCCGTGGTCGAACGGCGGCGTCTCGAACACTCCCATGGGCCCGTTCCACACCACTGTGCCTGCCGCGGCGATGTACCCCGCGAACAGGACCTCAGTCGGTTCGTCGATGTCGAACATGGCCCACCCCGCCTTGATTTCCTCACGGGAAACCGATCGGGTCGGAGCGTCTGATGCCAGTCGTTCGGCGATCACGGCGCCGGTGGGCAAGACGAGTTTGTCGCCCGCCAGGTCGAGGAGCTTGCTAGCGAGGTCGATCTTGTCGTCTTCGACGAGTGAAGTACCGACCTGGAATCCCATCGCCTTGAAGAAGGTGCAGGCCATGGCCCCACCGATGAGGATGCTATCGGCTCGCGGGAGGAGGGCTTCGATCAAGTCGATCTTTCCCGAAATCTTGGCGCCGCCCATGATCGCCACGAACGGCCGCCGGGGATCGTCGAGCGCCCGGCCCAGAAACTCTAACTCCCGCTCCATGAGGAATCCGGCGACGGCCGGGTGGAGCAACCGGGCAACCCCTTGGGTGCTGGCGTGAGCGCGGTGCGCCGTGCCGAAGGCATCGTTGACGTACAGGTCTCCCAGCAGGGCCAGCCGCTCGCTGAAGGCGGGGTCGTTCGCTTCCTCACCCGGGTGGAACCGGGTGTTCTCGGCGAGGGCGACAGCTCCACGCGGCAGTCGCTTGGTGGTGGCGACGGCGTCGTCCGAAGCGGGGTCTTCGATGAAGGTGACGGGCGCTCCCAATAGCCGTTCCAACTGGAGCTGCACCGGCCGCAGCGAGTACCGGGGATCGGGCCGGCCGTGCGGCCGGTCGAGGTGCGACAGGAGGACCACCCGCGCGCCGTGGTTGCGCAGGTGGGTGATGGTCGGCAGGGCGGCCCGGATCCGAGCGTCGTCAGTGACTACCCCATCATGCAGCGGTGTGTTGAAGTCCACTCGAACGAGCACGCGCTGTCCCTCTAATTGGATAGCGTCCAGCTGGTCCAGGGTTCGCTTCACAACCGGGATCCAACGTACCTCAACAAGTCGACACACCGCGCCGAGTAGCCCATCTCGTTGTCGTACCAGGAGGATACGTGGACCAGGTTGCCCTCGATGACGTTGGTCAGGGCGCTGTCGACGGTGCTGGAACTGATGTTGCCGACGTAGTCGACCGACACCAGGGGTTCGTCACTCACTGCGAGAATACCTGCAAGCGGCCCGTTTGCCGCCGCCCTGAACGCGTCGTTGACGGCTTCGGTGCTCGTGGCGGTGGTAACCTGACACGTCAAGTCCACGATCGACACGTCGGGCGTCGGCACCCTGAGCGCCATGCCGTCGATCTTCCCCTTCAGTTCCGGCAGCACCAGACCCGTGGCTCGGGCGGCGCCGGTCGAGGTGGGTATGACGCACATGGCGGCGGCGCGCGCGCGGCGCAGATCCTTGTGCGGCAAGTCGAGAATTTTTTGATCGTTGGTGTAGGAATGTATCGTGGTCATGAACCCCTTTTCGAAACCGAAGGTATCCAGGATCACCTTCACCACAGGCACCAGGCAATTGGTGGTACAGCTGGCGTTGGAAATGATGTCGTGTTTGGCCGGATCGTAGGCCCGCTCATTTACCCCCATCACGATGGTGATGTCCTCGTTCTTGGCAGGGGCCGAGATGATGACCTTCTTGGCGCCGGCCGCGAGGTGTTTGGCCGCCGCGTCCCGCTGGGTAAAGAATCCGGTCGACTCCAGGACCACCTCTACCCCGAGATCGCCCCAAGGGAGCAAGGCGGGGTCCGGCTGGGAGAGAACCAGCAGCGGCTTTCCGTTAACCACGATACTATCGCCCGCGAGTTCCACACCGGGGAACCGGCCGTGCACCGAGTCGTACTTGAGCAGGTGGGCCAGCGTCGCCGAGTCCGTCAGATCGTTGACGGCGACAAACTCGATCTCGTCCACGCCCATGGCGTTCCAGGCGCGAATCACGTTGCGGCCGATGCGGCCAAATCCATTGATGCCAACTCGAATCGTCATGCGGAAACTCCGTGTGTTACAAGATCAGTTGATGACTGCCTGTCCCAATGGGCCCTGGGCCCGGGCAAACGTCACCGCGTCCACCGTCCGTGCTCCTGCCGACGTAAGGGCCTCGGCCGCGGCCACCAACGTTGCACCGGTGGTGAAGACGTCGTCGACCACCACGACCCTGCGGCCTCGTACGCCTCGAGCCTCGAATGCCCCGCGCACGTTCACCATTCTGGCCTCGGGGGCCAGGGCCGATTGGGCGCCCGTTTCCCGAATCCGGCGCAGGCTGTCCTCGGCCAGCGAGAAACGACCCGTCCGGGCCAACGATTGGGCCAATGCGGCGCTCTGGTTGTATCCCCTCGCCCGCCGACGACGACGGCCCAAGGGGACCGGTACCAACAATAGCTGGTCCGTCAATGGCTCAAGCGATCGCATCGACCACGCCATCGGTTCGGCGATGCGCCACCAGCCCTCGAACTTCAACAGGTGAACCGCCTGCCGGGCGCCGCCTGACAGCCACACGGCGCTGCGAACCCGGCCCAGACTCTGGGGCCACCAGCTGCATATCCGGCACACCGGCTCTCCCGGCGTCCTGGTCTCACCACACCGGGCACATAGCGGATGAGCGACGGGGCGCCAGCGAGACCGGCACAGCGGACACACCAGTGTCTCTCCATCGCGAGCGGCGTTCTCCACGCCGCACAACAAGCATGCCGGCGGCAAAAAGGCGCGCTCGAGGGCGGACAGCCCTTCGGCGAGCCTAACGAAGAGCCTGCTCGACGACGGCACGCATGACCTCACGCGGAGCATCGACACCGGGGAACCACAACTCGAAAGCGGCCGCGCCCTGGGCCACGAGCATGGTGCGGCCGTCTTCGGCGGAGATCCCATCCTGTTGCAGCGTTCGAATCCACGGCGTTCGCCGGGGCCGGTACACCAGGTCGAGGGCGTACCGCATCGCCGGCACTTCCGATCGTTCCACCGGAGCGGGGTCGGAGTCGAGCAGCCCCAGCGGCGTGGCGTTGATGGCAACTTCGGCATCGGACAGGTCGGCCACCGTGACACCGCGGCCGGAGATCCACTCGCGGAATCGCGCCGCCTTGACCACCGAGCGCGACTTGACTGCAACGGACGCGCCAGCCGACTTGGCGGCCTCAACCACCGCGCGAGCCGATCCCCCGGTACCCACCACCAGCCAAATGCTGGCGGGCGCACCTATCTGCTGCAACGCCTGCCGCACTCCCGCGACATCGGTGTTGTCTCCCATACTGCCCTGTTCGTCGCCCCAGAAGGTGTTGCAGGCGCCAAGCAGGGTGACCGTTTCGCTCGGCTGGTCGACGGACTTGGCGGCTACTCCCTTGTGCGGGACCGTGACGTTGCCGCCACCACCGGCGGCGGTGAGCGTGGTAATCAACGTGGCAATATCACTGGCGTCACACGGGAGCGGCAGGTACACCGCGTTGATGCCCGTGGCGGTGAACGCCGCCGTTTGCATGGCGGGAGATAAGGAATGGCCCACCGGAGAGCCCAGGATGGCGAACAGCCGTGTGTGTCCGTCAATCATCCGCTAGCTCGGTCATCAGTCGGTCCAGGCTGAGGCTCAAGAGTGACTCCAGTTGGTCGAAGGTGTCCCGGTAGGCTTCGATGTCGGCCCCGAACGGGTCGCTCACCTCCGCCGCCGCTCCCGTCAGGCCGGCGAGCTCGCCCAACAGATGCATTCTTGCTCCCCCGCCGAGTTCCTCGACCCGGCTACGGTGGTGGCGTGCCATGGTGAGGATCAGCGAGGCCTCCTCCACCAGGTCCCTGGTCAGCAACCGGGCCACGTGGCTGGAGAGGTCGAGCCCGTGCTCTAGACTCACCAGGTAGGCACCCTCGGAAGCGGGAGTACCGTCCCACGCCCCCGTGCCGGCCGAGCCGACGGTGACCTCCGGGTTGCCAGGCGCCAGCATGGTACCCAGCAGTGCTTCCGCCATCGGGCTACGGCAGATGTTTCCGGTGCACACCAGCAGGATGTCGGTCATGTGTCATCCGGCATCATGGAGCCCATCGTCCAGCACGGGCCCGGAGTTCTTCTCGCGGGATAGCCCCTTCGCGGACGATGCGCGGTGGCACCACGGTACAATCAACTAGGGTCGACGGCGGTACGTCGCCCAGCACGCCGCCGTCGAGCAGCAGCAACGAGCCGTCGTCTACCGCGTCGCGGAACAGGTCGTACAGGCCCTCTACCCCAGGGGCCGGCCGTCCGCCCGGGCGGTTGGCCGACGTCGACGTCAGTGGCGCGCCCAACGCCGCGATCATCCGGCGGATGCGGTCGTGGGAAGTCACCCGCACCGCCACCCCACCCTCCGGGCCGCGCAAGGCGTCCGGCAGCCGTCCCTCCCCACCCCGCAGGACCAAAGTCAATGGTCCCGGCCAGAATTCGTCGGCCAGCACCCGGGCGGCCGCGCTGAACACCAAACCATACGACTCAGCCATCGGCCGACTGGCGACCAGGAGGAGAAACGGCTTCTTGGGCGGCCGTCCCTTGATGGCCGCCAGCGCCTCCAGGTCGCCGGCCACGGCCCTCGATCCCAGGCCGTAGACCGTTTCGGTCGGGTAGCCCAACAGGCCCCCCTGGCGCAGATGCGCGGTGACCTGGGGAATGGCCACCTCGGCTTCGGCATCGGTCCTGAAGGGAAGGATCATCCCTGGATGCCCGCCTCTATCAGCCGCTCAGCCAGCTTCAGATCGTCAGGGGTGGTGACTTTGATGTTGCTTGGGCTGTCGGGGACGATCACCACCGGAGCGCCGGTCGCCTCCACCAGCGAAGCCTCGTCGGTAGCCCGGGAGCCCTCGGAGCCCGCCCGGCGAAACGCCTCGGCCAGCATCGCCCGGGGGAACCCTTGCGGGGTTTGGGCTCGCCATAGGTGCCGGCGCGGGATCGTTTCCTGGACGCGCGGGGGATCCGAATCGGGGGCGGTGCGCTTGAGCGTGTCCCGCAGCGCCACGGCGGCAACCGCGCCCACACCGGCGCGCGCTTGGCGTATCACCGCATCGATCACCGCTCGCCCGGCCAGCGGCCTGGCACCGTCGTGCACCAACACGATACTGCAGGATTCCGGCAACACTGCCAGCCCGGCGGCGACGGAATCACTTCGCTGCGCGCCGCCGGCGACGACCGTCAGATTCGATCCCATGACCGACGACAACCATTCCGGCGGGGCGGCGGCATCCTCACGGGAGAGCACCACGGTCACGTGGGCCACATCCGGGTGGGAGGCGAAGGGTCGAACGGCGTAGAGCAACAGGGGCACGCCGCACAGCTCGCGATAGACCTTGCGAACGGATCCCCCGAAACGACGGCCTTCCCCTGCCGCCACGACCACCACCCCGACGTCACGCGGCAAGCGCCCTCACCAGGTCGTCCACCCGGTCCAGCCGAACCAGGTCTACCACCGATGGCCCGGCTGCGATACGGCTGGACGCGAAGCACCGGCGGAATCCGTGTTGTGCCGCCTCGGCGAGACGCCGGTCGGCGGCCCCGACCGGCCGCACTTCGCCACCTAAGCCAACCTCGCCGAGGAACAGGCTGTCGGCCGGTGTCGGCTTCTCGTGCAGGCTGGACACCAGTGCCGCAACGACGGCCAAATCTGCTCCCGGCTCGGTGAGACGCACACCGGCACTGACCTGGAGGAAGACGTCGAGTTGGGCGAACGAGAGCCCGGCGCGCCGTTCGAGGACAGCCAGCAGGACAGCGAGTCGCTTGGGGTCGAGCCCGGTGGCCACTCGCTGGGGAGTGCCGTACCCGGTCGGCGCGGTGAGCGCCTGCACCTCGACCAGCAGCGGCCGGGTGCCCTCCATGAGCGCTGTCACGGCGGTGCCGCTGATG
>SMVY01000102.1 GCA_004357415.1 Gemmatimonadota bacterium | reverse complement strand
TCTCCGTGCTTACCCTGGCGACCCTGGCCGTGGCAGTGGAATCGGAGATGCTGGTGGGGGCGGTCGAACCCATGACCCAGGCACTGGGACTGTCGCACACCTTTGTGGGGCTCATCCTCATCCCCATTGTGGGGAACGCCGCGGAACACTCGGCGGCCGTGATGGTGGCCCGCAAAGGGAATATGGACCTGGCGTTCCAGATCGCCCTGGGGTCGAGCACACAAATTGCCCTGCTGGTGGCACCGCTCCTGATCCTGGCCGGCATCGTCCTGGGAACGGGCATGGACCTGGTATTCGAGCCGTTCCAGGTGATACTCTTGGGGCTGGCAACGGCTGTGGTGGCCATGATAACGCAGGATGGGGAGACACACTGGTTCGAAGGGGTGCAACTGCTGGCAGTGTACGCCATGATAGCGGTTGCGGTATTCTTCATATAACCTTGTAGCCCATTAGGCCGGGGTTTAGCTTCCAGCCACCTTACCATAACGAGGCATTGGTGCGAACTCGCCCGACGATACTCTATTATTCGCCGGACGCTGACTCGGTCCCCAGTCTCATCCGCCAATGGGCGGAGAGCAACGCTTTTCCCATGACGGTGCTGGACGATGCCGACTCGGTCGAGTCGATCATCCTCCGTGGTGCCCCCGTCCTCCTGTTCATCGATGCCGACCGGACGGGAGATCGGGGCGTCGAACTAATCCGCCGAGTCAAGCGGGACGCCTTCACGGCCATTGTGCCGGTCACCATGCTGTCGCAGACCCACCACCCCGACCGGGTCGAGCTGTGGTTCGCGGCCGGGACCGACGAGGTCATCACCGAGATCTTCACGGCCGCCGAGCAACGAGCCCGGCTGGACGCCATGCTGGTACGGACCGTCCGGGACGTCTCGGTTCACCCGTCCACCCGCCTCCCGGGCACCAACGAAATCGAACGGGAAATCCGGCGCCGGCTCACTTCGTCCGGGGAATTTGCCGTCTGCTATGCCGATCTCGATCACTTCAAGGAATTCAACGACCGCTACAGCTACTACGACGGCGACCGGGTCATCTACATCGTATCCCGCATCCTCCACGACGTCGTCCGGGGCCTGGTGGGACCGAGCGGTTTCGTCGGGCACATCGGCGGTGACGACTTTATCTTTGTCATATCGTTGGAGGACGTCAGCCCGGTATGTACCGAGATTCTACAGGTGTTCGATACCTTGATCCCGTTCCAGTACAGCGACCAGGACCGGCGCGCGGGTTACTTCTTCGGGAAGGATCGTCGCGGGCAACTCCACCGGGTCCCGCTCATGACGCTGTCCATCGGCATCGTCACCAACAAGAACCGCAGCTTCGCGCACCCCGCCCAGGTGAGCGAGCTGGCGACGGAAATGAAGAGCTATGCCAAGACACTGCCCGGGTCGATTTTCGTGGTCGACCGGCGACGGGGTGAATATGAAGACGACAGCGGTGGCCGCGGCGACCACCGGTAAGGTGTAAAGCGATGAACGTATCCTGTCCCAGTTGCAACACGGTATTTCGCGTCGATCCCGCCAAGGTCCCGGCGGCAGGCGTCCGCGCACGGTGTACCACATGCCGGGCCATCTTCCGCGTGTCGGGCGAGATCATGGCCGACCCTCGGTCACCCACTGTGGCTCCTGCGGACCAGGCACCCGCGTCCGCGCCGGTCCCCACTCCCCAGGCGCCCCCTCCAGCCCAGCCGGCTGCGCCCCCCGTGGTCGTGCCCCCCGCCCAGGTCACCGACGCCCCTCCGGTCTCTGCCTCGGGGATTGCGGGAGGCCCAGTGGTCCCGGCTGAGCCCGCGGTATCGCCCCCCTCCCATCCCCCCGCGCCTCCGGTCGCGGCCCCTTTCGCCGGCCGACCGGTTGTGCCACCCTCGGCTCCCGCGGCCCCGCCCGCGCGCCCAGCGCCACGGCCCACCACCGGAGCCCCGATCAATCCGTTCCTGTCCCAGGATCCCAACCAGAAGGCCCGGCGCTTGGCCCGCGCCCTGGTGTCCGATCTGGTAGTGTACCATCCCGGCAAGCGCCAGGAGGGCCTGCGCAACGGTACCCTGAAGGAACTGTTCGACGACGAGATCAAGAAGAGCTGGGAGGAATACACCGACCAGATCGGCACCGACGTCGCGGGTGCCGCCAACTACTTCAACGACGCCCTGAACGAGATCCTCAGCGACGGACACAAGATCTTCTAGCGGCCCTCCCTGCGGCTCCCGAGATGGGCTATATTACTAACAGGGCCGTTCTTCCGCTGAGGTGCGGACGAGCGGCTCTATTCATGAGAATCAGCTTCCGGTACCGGAACTCGGATACCGGATGTGGCAAGGGGGAGAGGGTCATGGCAGATGTAACGGAACAGCTCAAGAGCCTGAAGAATCGCGTGTCTGAACTCCGAGGTTTTCTTTGACCTCGAGGTCAAGTCACAGCGGCTGAGCGTCCTCGACGCCCAGCAGGCCAAGCCGTCGTTCTGGGATGATACCCGCCGGGCCCGCGGCGTAGTCCAGGAAATGAGCCAGATCCGCGCCATCCTGACGCCGTTCGAGTCCGTTGACACTCGGCTGACCGATGCCCACGATCTGCTAGAGCTATTGGCGGAAGAGCCGGATGAAGACCTGACCGCCGAGCTCGAGGCCGAGACCAACGACCTCGAGGAGGCCGTCGCCGGCCTGGAACTCCGCACCATGCTACAGGGCCCCGACGACAGGCTCGACGCCATCCTGACCATCCACCCAGGCGCCGGCGGGACGGAATCGCAGGATTGGGCCGAAATGCTCATGCGCATGTACCACCGGTGGGCCGAACGGCGCGGCTACACCGTCACCGTGCTCGACCTCATCCCAGGGGAAGAAGCCGGCATCAAGTCGGTCTCGCTGCAAGTCCTGGGCGAGTACGCGTTCGGCTATCTCAAGGCCGAAAAGGGCGTCCATCGCCTCGTCCGGATCTCGCCGTTCGATTCCCAGGCGCGACGCCACACGTCCTTCGCCTCGGTATTCGTCTACCCGGACATCGACGACACGATCGAGATCGAAATCCGCGATGAAGACGTCAGGATGGACGTGTACCGCGCGTCGGGAGCCGGCGGCCAGCACGTAAACAAGACGTCCTCCGCGGTGCGGCTCACTCACGTACCGACGGGCATCGTGGCGACGTGCCAGCAGGAACGCAGCCAGCTCAAGAACCGCGCGACCGCCATGAAAATGCTCCGCGCGGCGCTCTACCAAAAGCAGCTCGATGAGCAGGAAGCGGCCAAAGCGGTGGTGGAGGCCTCCAAGGGAGACAACGCCTGGGGCAACCAGATCAGGTCCTACGTGTTCCAGCCGTACACCATGGTCAACGATCACCGCACCGAGCTCAAGATTAGCAACGTCCAGAAAGTCATGGATGGCGACCTCGACGAGCTCATTACCGCCTACCTGAAGCGCTTTGGAGGAAAGGTGGCGTGACGGAGAGCCACGAACACAGCTACGTGGAAGAGGCCCGGCGGGAAAAGCTCGCTGCTCTCCGAGCGTTGGGGATCAATCCCTTCGCCTATCGGTTCGACCGGAGCCACACCTCGGTCGCGGCTCTCGATGCCTACGACGACGTCATGGGAGATGATGGACCCGAAGTGGCGGTGGCCGGCCGGCTTGTCTCGTTCCGCGGCAAGGGGAAGACGGCGTTCGGACACATCGAAGACGTGGCCGGCCGCATCCAGGTCTACTTCCGCAAGGACGATCTCGGCGATGGCTACCAGGTCGTCAAGCTGCTCGACCTCGATGATCACATCGGGGTCACCGGCAAGCTGTTCCGAACCAGAACGGGCGAGGTCACGGTCCGGGCACGAGAACTCACCCTCCTCGCCAAGTCGGTGCGGCCGCTCCCCCGGGGCAAAACCCAAACATCGGAAACGGGGGAAACCGTTACCTACGGCGGATTGCACGACCCGGAAACCCGGTACCGCCAGCGCTATGCCGATCTGGCCGTGCATCCCGAGGTACGGAACCTCTTCCGGACCCGGGCCCGCGCCGTGTCCTACATGCGCCGGTTTCTCGAGGACCGGGACTTTCTCGAGGTCGAAACGCCGATCCTCCAGCCGCTCTACGGTGGTGCCGTGGCCCGGCCGTTCGTAACCCACCACAACGCGCTCGACACGTCCCTCTACCTCCGGATCGCAGACGAGTTGTATCTCAAACGGCTGCTGGTGGGCGGACTGGAACGGGTCTACGAAATCGGGCACGACTTCCGCAACGAAGGCATCGACCGGACGCACAACCCCGAATTCACCATGCTGGAGTTCTACCAGGCCTACGCCGACTACCACGACATGATGACCACCATCGAGGCCATGGTCGCCGGCGTGGTGGAGGAGTGCCGTGGCAGCACCTCGATCGAGTACCAGGGCACGGCACTGGATTTCACTCCCCCATGGCCCCGAAAGCTGTTCTACCAAGAACTCGACCGCGCCACCGGCATCGACGTCATGGCGGCCGGCGACGACGATCTCCGGCGCCTCCTGGCCGGCACGGCCGAGCCTCCGGAAGACCTGGACGTCCTCGCCGGGGGGAAGTTGTTGGACGAGGTGTTCAAGACCTTCGTCGAGCCCACACTGGTGCAGCCGACCTTCATCATCGACTACCCCGTCGCCCTGTCGCCCCTGGCCAAGATTCACCGCACCGACCCCGCCTTGGTGGAGCGTTTCGAGTTGTTCGTCAACGGCAAGGAACTCGCCAACGCCTTCAGCGAGCTGAACGATCCCGATGACCAGCGAGCCCGGTTCCACAGCCAAGCCGCGGCCCACGAAGCCGGGGACACCCAGGCTCACGCCTTCGATGCCGACTACCTCCGCGCCTTGGAGTACGGCATGCCCCCGGCCGGCGGACTGGGCCTCGGCGTGGATCGCCTGGTGATGGTCCTGACGGATTCACCATCCATCCGCGACGTCATCCTGTTCCCAACCATGCGGTCGGAGGCCCAATGAACGAGGCCCCCGCCGGCGTCCGCAGCCGCTTCGGGCTGCCCAGCCGGCTGGAACTCCAGGTGGCCATGCGCTACCTCCGGAGCAAGCGCTCCTCCTGGCTGGCGTCCCTGGCCACGCTCATCGCCACCGGAGGCGTCGCCGTGGGGGTCATGGCGCTCATCGTGGTCCTCGGGATCATGAACGGCCTCACCAACGACCTGCGCGAACGGATCCTGGTCGGCAGCCCCCACCTGCGGGTGCTGACCTTCGGCGTAGGTCTCAGGGTCGACGACTGGCGCGAGGCCATCGCCGTCATTCGCCAAGACCCCGACGTGGTGGCGGCGGCGCCCGAGGTGCTGACCGAATCGGTGATCACCGCCGGGGCCGACTTCGCCGAGGGTGTCATGATCCAGAGCCTCGAAGTCGACCCGGAGGACCGGGGGGTAACCGACCTGGCGGAATCGGTGGTCCGGGGCTCGCTGGATTTCACCCCGACCCGGGAAGACGTGCAGGGGAGCGTGCTGCTGGGACACCGTCTTGCCGAGCGACTGGCGGTCTTTCCCGGCGACCGGATCTCCCTCGTCTCGCCCAAGCCCAAGGTCAGCGCCGCCACCGGTATCCCCCAGGCGGACTATTGGTTCTTCGAGGTGGCCGGCATCCTCAACACCGGCATGTACCAGTACGACAACAAACTGGTGGTGATGGCCCGGCCGGACGCGCAGATGTTCGCCGGTCTCGGTGATGCGGTGTCGGCCATCAACGTGCGGGTAGGGGATCCGTGGCAATCCCAGGTGGTCGGCGAACGCCTCGAGGAAACGCTCGGCTATCCCTACCGGGCTATCGACTGGCAGCGACAGAACTCCGCGCTGTTCAGCGCCCTCAAACTCGAAAAGTTGGGGATGGGGCTCATCATTTTCTTCATCATGATCGTGGCGGCATCCAACATCGTGGGAACGTTGACCATGATCGTGGCGGAGAAGACCCGCGAAATAGGCATCCTCAGGGCCATGGGCTTCACCGGGACGTCGATCGGGCGCGTATTCCTGGCCCAGGGCGCCGTGGTCGGCCTGGTCGGTGTGGTTCTCGGCCTGGTCGGTGGGCTGTTCGTTGCCGGCGCCCTCGACCGATGGCGCTGGATACGCATCGACCCGGAGATCTATCTGATCGACCACCTCCCGGTTCACATCGAGCCGCTCGACGTTACCGTCGTGGTTGTGGCCAGCCTCTTTCTCGCGCTTATCGCCACCATCTATCCGTCCCGTTCGGCCGGCCGTTTGGCGCCGGTCGATGCCATCCGCCACGAATGATGCCCCCCGTCCTCGAAGCATCCGGTGTAACCAAGGTCTTCCACGGAGGAGACGGCCGGCCGCTTACCGTCCTGGCCGGCGTGGATCTGACCATAGAGCGGGGGGAATTCATCGCCGTCGTGGGCGAGAGCGGGTCCGGCAAGAGCACCTTGCTCCACATACTCGGCGCCCTCGACCGGCCCACCGCCGGTGATGTAAGCCTGGCCGGAGTCAGCTACCGCACGCTTTCCCCGGCCGGCCTGGCCTCGGTCCGCAACGCCAAGGTGGGCTTCGTGTTTCAGTTCCACCACCTGTTGCGGGAATTTTCCGCCCTCGAGAACGTGATGATGCCCATGCTCATCCGCGGCGACCGACGCGACCAGGCCCGGACGGCTGCCGTCGAGATCCTCGGCCGGGTGGGATTGGCCGATCGGCTGACCCATCGCCCCGGGCAGCTCTCCGGCGGGGAACAGCAGCGTGTAGCCCTGGCCCGGGCGGTGGTGAACGATCCCGCCGTCATTCTGGCAGACGAACCGTCGGGCAATCTGGACCACCGCAACAGCGAGCTGCTGCACGACCTGCTCCATGAAATCGTCCGCCAACAGCAGACCTCGTTGATCGTCGTCACCCACGACCGGCATCTGGCCGGCCGGGCCGACCGGATCATGGCCATGGAAGACGGCATGCTGGTGGCGCTCGCCGGGGTGGAGGCCATCCCCTGATGCAGTGCCAGCAGTGTGGCCAGAGCGAGGCGGTCGTGCACCTGACCCAGATAATGGACAACGACGTCACCACCATGCACCTGTGCGAAGCCTGCGCGGCGGAGAAGGGCATCGAAAGCGGCGCGGCGCTCCCTCAGGGCGCCGTGGGCGACTTTCTGGCCACGATGGGCAAGGGGCTGGGGGCCGGACTGCCGGGGATGGCCGATGCACCTCACGCCACTTGTAGCACCTGTGGCATGACCACGCAGGAGCTGCGCGATCTCGGGCGCCTCGGGTGTGCCGACTGCTATCAGGCGTTCGAGGACCCGCTGCGCCAACTCCTCCGGCGGTTGCACGGGTCTACCACCCACGTGGGCGAACGATACCGGCCGCCCGGCGCCGAGGTCGAGCCGCCGATGGCCCAAGCCGCCGAGCTGCGGGAACAACTCCGGGTGGCAATCGAGACCGAAAACTTCGAGTTGGCCGCGGAACTCCGGGATCGGCTCCGGGGGGTCGAATGATCGACCTCAGCCTCCTGAGCGACGGAGGGATGCCGTGGCTCGACGCCAGTGGCCGCGCCAGCCACCTGGTCCTGTCGACCCGGGTTCGGCTGGCCCGGAACCTCCGGGGCCGGATTTTCGGTCTGCGGAACTCTCCCAAAGAGCGGGAGGCTGTCCTGACCGAGGTACTGGCCGCCACCCGGGACACCCCGCAGTTGGCCGGGGCGATGCTGATCCGGCTGGACCAGCTGGAGCGCAGCGATAGGGAACTGCTCCACGAGCGCCACTTGGTGAGCCGGGAGCTGGCAGGCCTGGAGGGGGGCGGGGATGTGCGTGCCGGGGCGGCCTTGCTGGTCCAGAATAGGGTCGGGGTGATGCTCAACGAGGAGGACCATCTCAGGATACAGGGCCTCCATTCGGGGCTCGCCCTGGAAGCTGCCTACGCCGAGGTCGATACCCTGGATTCTGAACTGGGACAACGACTTGCGTTCGCATTTCACCCGCAATTTGGTTACCTTACCTCGTGTCCGACCAATGTCGGAACCGGTCTCCGGGCGTCGGTTCTCATCCACCTTCCCGGTCTCGTTCTGACCAAAGAGATCACCAAGGTTTTGCAAGGTCTCTCCCAAGTCGGACTGACGTTTCGAGGGCTTTACGGAGAGGGAAGCGAGGTCGTCGGCAACTTTTTCCAGTTGTCCAATCAAACGACGCTCGCCAAGAGTGAAGTCGATCTGCTCGACCACCTGGGCAAGATGGTTCGGCAGATCATCGAGTATGAAGAAAAGGCTCGGCAGATCCTCCTGCGGGACGCGCCGACCGTCATAGAAGACAAGGTCTGGCGCGCGTACGGCCTCCTGCGGCATGCCCGGTCAATGCCCGTCGAGGAGGCCATGAACCTCCTCAGCGGCGTTCGACTAGGTGTGGGGTTGGGCCTCATCTCAGACGTCAGTATGTATGCGCTGAACAAGCTGCTGGTCTACGCCCAGCCGGCGCACATCGCCGCCCACGATGCCGGCGGTCCGGAGTTGAGCCGCTCGGAGATCAACATCAAGCGGGCGTCTTACATACGGCAATCGCTGACCAGCGGACACGACAAGACACCTTGACGCGCCCAGGCAAGTCGGTTGGAGTGCAACGATGAACGGCTACAATTTCACTGACCGGGTTCGCAAAGTCCTCCAGATGGCTCGTGAAGAAGCCGCCCGGCTCCATCACGAGTACGTCGGCACGGAGCATATTCTCCTCGGCCTGATTCGCGAGGGCGAAGGCGTAGCCGCAGCCGTGCTGACCAATCTCAGCGTCGAGCTGGACGATATCCAGCAGAAAATCGAGGAAACCGTCAAGAAGGGCAAAGCGGCGGCGGCGGCGGGCCCCGATCTCCCCTACACCTCACGCGCCAAGAAAGTCCTCGAGCTGGCCATGACCGAGGCTCGGGAACTGAACCACTCCTACGTCGGCACCGAGCATCTCCTCCTCGGGCTCCTGCGCGAAGAAAAGGGCATCGCCGCGCAGGTGTTGAACGACGCCGGGGTCACCCTCGAACAAGCCCGGGCCGAGACGCTCCGGCTGCTGGGGAGCGACATGCCCCAGGCCGCCGCTGCCGGTGGGGCCAC
>SMVY01000101.1 GCA_004357415.1 Gemmatimonadota bacterium | reverse complement strand
GTGGGTCTTGGAGACCTGGAGCCGGCGGTCCGCCTCCGACATCGCCTCCCGCAGCGTGACAGCGCCGGACAACTCCACCACACCGCCATAGAAGGAAAGGGATACCATCCCCTCGTCAGTCTCCTCGGGTTGGCCGGCCACCTGGTGCCGGACCCGGTCCAGTGTGGCCACGGCGTCGTCGGATCCGACGCCTTGGAGCAGAACGCCCAACTCGTTTCCCCCGAGACGCGCAACGACGGCCTCATCACCCAACTCCTGGGCGATCCGTTGCCCGGCCACCCGAATCAGCTGCTCGCTAAGCAATCGCCGGATGTCTTCACTGCCGACCACGGCGATCTCCAGGATCGCCAGGGTCCCGAACGGGCCCGCCCGCCCGGCGCTCTCCCCCAGCACCCGAAACGCGTCGGCGAAAGCCGCCCTGTTACCCAATCCCGTGGCGGGATCATACCGGTTGGCGATGGTGTTGGCTCGCCGCTGCTCCAGGGCACGCGACACCGTGGCTGCCACCACCGCGCCGTCGAGCGGCAGGCCGAAGAACGCGTCCGCTCCGAGCGCCAGGCACTCGAGCCGCGTCAGCGAGGCGGCGTCACTCGACACCACGAAGAGGGGAATGGCGATGCCGTGGGCCCGCTCCCAGTAGCGCGCGAGAAACTCCCGACCATCCAGGTCCGGCAGCTCGAGATCGAGCACCACCAAATCGACGTCACGCTCCACAATGGCGGCCAGGGCGGCCTCGGCCGAGTCCGCCGTAATCAGTCTGCGGCCCGGCCCCTCCAGCATCGGAGCCAGATCGTACACGTTGCTGGCGCCTTGCACCAACAGCACCACGTCTTCGGCTTGTGGCCCCCCCACCAGCGCCCCGGCCATGGTTTCCAGCAGTCCATCGACCGCAACCGCCAACTCGTCCACAGCCAGGCCATCGAGAGACTCGGCCAGTTCGGTGAGCAACGCCAATCCACGGAGCCGGGTGTCGCCGGCAAGGGCTCGCGCCAAGCGCCGCACCACCAGACCGGCCTCGTCCGGTTGGTTGGCGAGCGCAAGTCGGGCCGCCTCGAGCGCATGGAAGTACAGCGCCAAGCCTCGTGGGGCGCGCAACTGGCGCCTATCCACCAATCGCCTCCCGGGAGGCTACCAGCGGGTGATTTGGGAAGGCTCGGGCCATGGTGCCTCTGAAGTTGACCCTGCGGACGAAGGGAATGTCGCGATCCTTCGGCACTATTGTAACATACCGGAGCCCTTTTGGGGACATGGGGACACGATAGAGAATCGCCCCGGAGCCTAGGCCCCGGGGCGATTCTTCTCAATAACCGCTGATAGCCGCCAGCTGGCAGCTCCCTACGGCAGCGCCGCGATCCACGACCCGTCCTCCAACCACTTCACGCGCAGCGCTTCCAGGATACCGGTCCCCTCCAGTGTGTCCATGAAGTTCTGCACCAGGCCACGGAACCGATTGTCCGACGCCGGTACGGCGATGCCGATCGGCTCGATGGTAAGGGGCTCCGCCAGCGTCGCCAGGCCGGCATCGGGATACCGCAGCAGCGACAGCAGCGTGATCGGCATGTCGGCCACCAGGGCGTCGACCTCGTCGTTCAGCACCATCTGCACGCCGACGTCGTAGTCCTGGATGGGCACGAACTGGGCCTCGGGTACCCAGCGCTCGATGAACGCCTGGCTGGTGGAGTTCTCCAGCGCGGCCAGCTTGAGGTTGCGCCGGTTGATGTCGTCGACGCTGTCGGCCGCGGCCAGGGCGGTCGAATTGGTCAGGATCGACTTGCCCGAAAGCATGTAGGGTCCCACGAACGACACCGACTGGGCCCGCTCCAGGGTGATGGCCATGCCGGAGAGGACCATGTCGACCTCGCCGGCCTCTAGCGCGGCCAACAACTCGCCGAACGGCATGGTGACAATGGTGAGATCCACTTGCATGGCCGCGGCCAGGATATTGGCCAGGTCGACTTCCAATCCCATCAACGACCCGGTCCGACTCATCATGTTGAACGGCGCCTGGTTGCCTGACATCCCCACCCGAAGCTCCCCATTGGCCACAACCCGGTCCAGCGTGGCCCCATCCTGGGCCGCGGCAGGCGTGGAGACGGCCATGGCACTCAGCGTCAGGAGTCCCAGTGCTACCAACGATCTGATCTTTGACATGCTCTACCTTGGATTTGGAGTGAGTGAACGTTCCGAAGTGCCGGGAAAATAGAGCCGGGGGCCGGGAAGGGGAAGCAGCGAGGGCAGCGAGATGTGATATAGATGGTCGGCGGGTGCCGGGCGGTGGGTGGCGAGGCGCTATCGACTATGGGTTGGTACCGGTCCCGCGCTGTGGATGCCTTTTCAAAAATGACCCTTTTACGGCAACTTTTCGCTCAATGCGCACGATTTTCAGTCATTTTGTGGTCAATTATCAATATTTTTGGGTCATTTTCTTCCATCCAGCCAATTCTTGATATTCAATACTGCTATTTGCCATTTTGTGCCGATATTGGGCTGTTTTTGGCTAGTATTGGCCAGTTATCGAGTGATTTATAGACAAACGTGGGACTTTTCTTCGTTTACTCACTCCGAAGCCAACTAGTTCGCCAGCCGATTGCAACCATTCCCGTCCTTCTGCCGTCTAAGTGCATATCGCATGCATGGAAAACGGGAGACATATGCCGGACCCAACCACATTCCTGCCCCTCAAGCCATTGGTATTTCATGCCTTACTGGCGCTGTCAGAGCAGGACCTCCACGGCTACGGCATCAAGAAGTCCGTCGCCGGCCGGTCAGGTGGGGCCATCGACCTCGAGCCGGGCACGCTATACCGGCTAATGGCCCGGCTCCTCAGGCAGGGCCTGATAGAAGAGTCGGACCGGCGCCCTGCCCCCGAAGCCGACGACGAGCGGCGCCGCTACTATCGCATCACGGCGTTGGGCCGCCAGGTCCTGGCCGCCGAGGCGGCCCGCATGGCACACCTGTTGAGTGACCCCGGCGTCCGCGCCCTCGCCGCCGAGGGCCGGGGATGATGCTCCGCCTCTACCGCGCTCTCCTCTTCCTCTATCCGGAGCAGTATCGCCGGCGCTTCGGCCGCGACATGGCCGAGATGTTCGCCGACGAGTTGACCGCGGCAAGACTCCTCGGCATGACCAAAGTCATCCGCCTGTCAGTGCGAGCATTCGCTGATCTGTTGGCCAACGTTCCTATCGTATTCCTTAGCGCGGACCGCCTGACCACCCGTCCGCCTGTCCGCCAGGTACCTCTCATGCAAAACCTCCTTCGCGACCTCCGACTCGCCATCCGCTCACTCGGCCGCCACCCGCTCTTCGCAGTGGTCGCCGTCATCACCATCGCGTTGGGGATCGGGGCCAATTCCGCCATCTTCAGCGTGGTCAACGGCGTCATGCTCAAGCCCCTGCCCTATCAGGATCCGAGTAACCTGGTCATGGTGTGGACGGCCTACCCGGACAATCCCAAGTTCCCCATCTCGATCGCCGAGTATCTCGACTACCGTACCGAAGCGGACGCCATGGCCAACGTGGGTGCCTATTCCGTGCAGGCCGTCACCGTTACCGGTTCGGGGATGGCGGAGCGACGGTTCGCCGGCTACGCCTCCCGCAGTCTGTTCGACGTCCTGGGTGTCTCGGCCCTGGTCGGCAGAACCTTCTCTCCGGACGAGGACATGCCCGGCGGCCCCGACGTGGCCATTCTGAGCTACAACTATTGGCGGTCGCACTACGGCGGTGAGCCCAGCGTCGTGGGGACACAGACCATCATGGTCGACGGCACGCCGTTCGACATCATCGGAGTCATGCCGGCCGAGTTCGAACCACCGATCAACTCGCCCGCATTCTACCTGCCGGCACCCTTCGATCGGAGCACCATCACCAACCGTTCCGGCCACAACTGGACCGCGGTCGGCCGGTTGAAGCCGGGTACCACATTCGAAGCCGCCCAAGCGGAGTTGCGCACCATTCTTACACGCTGGGAAGAACAATTTGCCGGCGTCCACCCCAACGATCCCCTCACCCACCCGCTCTTCTTGGTGCCCCTCGGCGAAGAAGTATTCGGCGGCATCAGGCCGATGCTGTGGGTCCTGCTCGGCGCCGTGGGGCTGGTACTCCTGTTGGCAACCGCCAACGTGGCCAACCTCCTCCTGGCACGCGGAGAAGCGCGCGGCCGTGAAATGGGTATTCGGGGCGCGCTCGGCGCCGGACGGCGGGACCTGATTCAGCAGATGCTGACCGAAAGCGTGGTGCTGGCGGTGGCCGGTGGCGTGGCGGGACTGGCGGTGGCCGCCGGCCTGACTGCGCTGTTCAAGGCCCTCGATCCGGGCGGGGTGCCGCGACTGGCACAAGTGTCACTCGATTGGTCGGTCATAGGATTCACCGCCGCCGTCACCATCGGCACCGGCGTGCTGTTCGGCCTGCTCCCGGCTCTCCAGGCGGCACGGAACGACGTGAAGGTGGCCCTCGCTGAAGGCGGTCGCAGCGGCAGCACCGGCCGGCAATCCAAGCGGGTCTTGCAGGGATTGGTAGCAGTCCAGATGGCATTCGCCGTGGTTCTGCTGATCGGTTCCGGCATCTTGATCAAGAGCTTCCTGACCCTGCAGTCGGTCGACCCGGGATTCGAAACCGAACATCGGGTGGCGTTCGGGGTTCAAATCATCAACGACGCTTATCCGGAGCGGGCCGACAAGCTGGCGTTCTACGACCGGCTGCGCGGAGAATTGGAAGCCATCCCCGGCGTGTCGGCAGTGGCGTTGGCCCGGGGGCTACCACTGCGAACGCGTATCGGCACCGAGGGCATCGTTGTCCAGGGACGCACCTTGGCACCGGGCGAACGTCAACCGTCGATCGATTTTCAGATCGCCTCGGATGGTTACTTTCGCCTGATGGGTATTCCGGTCGTCCGGGGCCGCGCCATCGAGCCGACCGATCGAGCTGAGGCGCCGCTGGTCATGCTCATTAACGAGGCTGCGGCCAGGGCATATTTCCAGGGAGAGAACCCCATCGGGCAACGGGTCCGGCTGATGTTCTCACCCAGGAACTGGCCCAATGTCACCATCGTGGGCGTGGTAGGCGACGTCCACCAGCGCGGCCTCGCCAGCAGGGCCCGGCCCGAGATTTATCTCCCGCCCCATCAGGTGCCGCCCGGCTGGGCCCAGTCGATCATTTCTTCATTGAGCATCGTGCTGCTGACCGAGC
>SMVY01000100.1 GCA_004357415.1 Gemmatimonadota bacterium | reverse complement strand
GAGGACGGAGCCGGCCCGTTTGCCAGGCGTAAACGAACAGGCCAGTATCGCACCATTGCCATGCCGGTGTACTATCGGTTCGACCCAGTGCGGGTGGAGGCGATTCCGGCGGGCTATCTGTTGCCGCCGGGATTGAGCCACATCGCTGACCTTCTGGGTCGCCACGGAATCCGGGTCCAGCAAGTCGATGAACCGTGGAATGGACCGATCGAAGCCTTCGCCATCGACAGCCTAGAGGCGGCCCGGCGATCGTTCCAGGGACACCGGACGGTCTCAGTGGCGGGCCGGTGGCGTGACCGTGATGGCGCCGCCACACGGGGCTGGTTCTACGTGGATACAAACCAGCGGCTCGGCCTGTTAGCGGCCTATTTGCTCGAACCCATCTCGGCCGACGGCTTGGTAACTTGGAACTTCCTCGACCGCGATCTGCGGCGGGGCCGTGACTATCCCATCGTCCGAGTACCTCAGCCGATCCGCATCGCGATGTCGGTGCTCGAAATCACTGAGTAGCTTTTTCAGGAGCACGGTGCCCATGGTTGAAGCCGGCAGTCCAGCCCCGCTGTTCGCACTCCCCAGCGGAGATGGAGACACGGTGGCGCTTTCCGATCTGCACGGCCGGCAGGTGGTGCTCTACTTCTATCCGAAAGACGACACCCCCGGCTGCACCACCCAGGCCTGTGACCTCCGGGATTCATGGCGGGCCATTCAGGAGGCCGGCGCCGTGGTACTGGGTGTATCGCCCGACGGACCGGATTCCCATGCGCGATTCGCTCACAAGTTCCAGTTGCCATTTCCCCTGCTGGCCGACGAGGATCACGCGGTCGCTGAAGCGTACGGCGCCTGGGGCGAGAAATCGATGTATGGCAGGACCTACATGGGCATCATCCGGTCGACGGTGATCATCGATGGCGAGGGCATTGTGTCGCACGTTTTCCCCCGGGTGCGCCCCAAGGGCCATGCTGCCATGGTCCTGGCGGCGCTGGCGGAGTAGACGGTAGAGTTACGGATACGATCCGCATTCAGACGGTTGCTTCGTGGGTCGGGAGTACCTAGCCTTGAGGGCTACCCGTTGGAGCATGGTCGGGGATTCCTTCAGCCTGGAGGTCGGTATTCGCACCCTCATCGTTCCTGTACTGGTCGTCGTCGCGGCCTGCGCGCCGCCAGAGACCCAGGAGACCGTCGACGCCGTATTCGTCGAGCCGGAACCCACCGAAACGCACTTCGGCCTGATCCAGCAGCTGACGTTCAGCGGCAACAACGCCGAGTCATATTTTTCGCAATCCGGCGAGCAGTTGATCTTCCAGCGCCAGGAACAGCTGGGTACCGGGTGCGATCAACAGTACATCATCAACATAGACGGCACTGGAATGCGGCGGGTTTCCAACGGGCTCGGTCGGACCACCTGCGGCTACTTCATCGAGAACGACGAGCGGATCATATACAGCTCTAGCTTCAAGCACGACGCGGCCTGCCCCGCCAGGCCGGATTTCTCCAAGGGCTATGTCTGGCCGATAGGCAACTTCGAGATCTACTCGTCCAAGCCCGACGGCACCGATCTGATCCAGTTGACCGACAACGGGACCTATAACGCCGAATCGACGCTCTCACCGGACGGTACGCGGCTAATCTTCACCAGCACCATGGATGGCGACCTCGATCTCTACGCCATGAACGTGGACGGCTCCGACGTACGGCGGATCACCAACCGCATCGGGTATGACGGCGGGGCGTTCTACTCCCCCGACGGTAGCAAGATCGTGTGGCGCGCCATGTACCCCGAGACGGCCCAGGACACGACCGACTACCTCGGTCTTCTGGAGGAGCGGCTGGTACGGCCCTCGAACCTGGAATTGTGGCTGGCCGACGCTGATGGGAGTAACGCCAAGCAGATCACACACCTAGGCAGCGCGAACTTCGCTCCGTTCTTCCACCCAAGCGGCGACAAGCTCATATTCTCCTCCAACCACGTGGCTGGTGGCCGGACCTTCAACCTGTTCATGATCAACACCGACGGTACCGGGCTGGAACAGATAACTGACCGGCCTGATTTCGACGCGTTCCCCATGTTCAGCCCCGATGGCTCGAAACTGGCCTGGGCCTCGAACCGTAACGGACGGGAAGAAGGGGAAACCAACATTTTCATCGCCGAGTGGGTTGACTGACCTCCGGCGGCAATGGTCAAGGGTATGAGTAAGGACAAGAGACAAGCTCCGGCGTCGTCGCGCTCGTTCATGGCCTGGATTTGGGACTGGGCCAAGTCGATAGCCGTGGCGCTCGTCGTCTGGTTCGTGCTGCGGACATTTCTGGTGGAAGCGTTCCGGATTCCGTCGGGGAGCATGGAGCAGACGCTGCTCATCGGCGATTTTCTCTTCGTCAACAAGGCCCTCTACGGCGCCGAAGTCCCTCTGATTCACAAGCGTCTGCCGGCGTTTCGCGAGCCCCGACAAAACGAGATCATCGTCTTCGATTCGGTGGAAGAAGACATCAAGGTGGTCAAGCGATTGATCGGCATGCCGGGTGACACCCTGGCCATGGAAGCGGGCCAATTGATCCGCAACGGCGTGCGCGTGCCCGAGCCATACGTCATCCATGCCGACCCGCTCCCGTCGGCCGACCCGCTCCTGCGTCAGCGCATGCGGCAGTGGCAAGTGCGGTACCTGGTCGATCGGGATCCCGACACCTACCACCCCGATATCCAGGACTGGGGCCCCATCGAGGTGCCGCCGGATTCCTATTTCGTTATGGGAGACAGCCGGGACAACTCACACGACAGCCGTATCTGGGGCTTTCTCCCGCGAGCCAACGTGCGCGGGACACCCATGGTGGTGTACTTCAGCTACGACAAGAGCGGCTACCGCCCGCTGCCGTTTATTACCGAGGTGCGCTGGCGGCGGTTGTTCTCGAAACCACACTAGGCCGAGGCCCATCGAGAAAAGCTACCAGCCCCGGCCGCGCTAGCTGTCCGCGGCTCCGTGTTCAGGGGGAACGACCAGCCGTTCAGCCCTGAGCGCCAGGAAGAGGGCGATGAGCGCCATGAGCGAGGCGATCATGAACGGCGCGCGGACGCCCCCCAAGCCACTCACCACGCCGAAGGCCACCGGTCCCACGATTCGGGCCGTCGATGCCGTGCTCTGCAGCAGCCCCAGCGCTCGTCCCTGCTCGCGCGGGTCGGTCACCCGCGAGACGAACCCGGCCACGGTCGGCGTCACCAGACCGGTGCCCACGGCCACGAAGAACAGGCTGGTCAGCAGGGCCGGCACCAGCCACGCGGGCGACTCACCCACGGTCAGCGGTAGGGACCCCAGGCCGATGGCCAACGACAGGCTTCCCAGCACCATCAACCGGATCTCACCCAGCCGGGGCACCAGCCAGCCGACGACCCCGCCCTGGATCACTGCCGTGATCAGGCCGATGAAGACGAACAGGTAGGCGATCTCCTCACGCCCGTAGCCCAGGACGCGTTCGGCGAACAGGGTGAAGAAGGCGTACATTACCGAGAACGCGAGAGTCTCGAACAGGATCACCCCGAAAGGCATGGTCAGTCGGCGCCAGTCGAGACCGGTGGGATGTGTGGTCGCGGTCCGGTGAACCCTGGTTTCCGGGAGCAGCACCACGGCGAACAGCCAGTTGACGCCCGTGAGGGCCGCGGCCATGTACCCCGGAGCGGCAGGTCCCAGACGGCTGGTGATGCCGGCCAACGCCGGGCCCACGATGAAAGCCAGGCCGAAGCTGGCCCCGATGAGCCCCATCACCTGGGAGCGCCTATCGGGAGGGGACCCGTCGGCGAGAGACGCTTGTGCCACGTTGACCGTGGCCCCGGTGGCGCCGGCGAGGAGCCGTGACAGCAGGAGCAGCGTGAACGTGTGAGCCCAGGCGAACAACAGGTATGAGAAGGCACTCCCGATGAGGCCGATGAGGATGACGGGCCGGCGCCCGATCCGGTCGCTCACCCGGCCCCACCACGGCGCCAGGATGAGTTGCACCAAGGAATAGCTCGCCACCAGTACCCCGATGGCGAAATCGCTTCCGCCGTACCGCGAGCCGTAGCTCGGAAGCAGGGGGAGCACTATGGCAAACCCCACCAGGTCGACGAACACGGTTCCGATCACCAGTGCTTTGACTGACCGGGACATACTGGTTGAAGCGAACGGCATGGGTAATGACTATCGCGGCGAGGGATACGAGTTGTGGGTCGGGAAGCGAAACTCGGTGAGTCAAAGCTCCGGGAGGAGTGATCCATCTCCCGTTGGGAGAATGTACTTGGCGTTCCGATCGCACGAAGTGCAGTGCAAGGTAATCCGGCCCCCGCCGCCCCTGGAACTCCGCTTCGGCGTCCGCTCGATGGTGGCGGCGCCGCAGGACGGACAGACGAGGTCTGCCCGCTCTCGATCGGCAGATATCAGGGCTAAAGCCTCCGGCGCCCGGTACTCCTTGACTCCCTTACGACCCATGTGGCGGGCCTCTCCGGCGACGGGGAACAGTGGACTTTCCGCCCCACTTTGCCATTTTATAATCTACCGGACCATGTAGGCCTGGTCTAGAGAGAGTTCTGGGCCGGGCGGGCCATGGTCGCGCCGACCTCGAGGAGTGCCCACCATGACCTACCGTCGTTCACTAGTGCTGGCGCTGGCGCTGGCACTCTCTAACGTGGGCCCCATCACCGCGCAGCAGGTCCATCAGGTCGAAATCGAAGGGAACCGGGACCAGGGCCGGTTTCGCTTCGACCCCGCGCGGATCACCGTCGCGCCGGGCGACATCGTCCGCTTCGTGGTGCGGTCCGGCCAACCCCACAGCGTCGTCTTCGACAGTACCGGTCTGGCGCCGGCAGACAAGTCGGCGCTGAACGATGCCCTCCCCGAGAGGATGAGCCTGTTGAGCGGTCCAATCCTCACCGAGGAGGGGCAGGTATTCGAAATCAAGGTCCCCAGGCTATCACCCGGGACCTACCGGTTCTACTGCCTGCCACACCGAGCCTACCGGGCCGAAGGGGTGATGGTCGTCGAAGGGTGACGGTCGTCGAAGGGGGTGCCGACGGTGACCGGGGCAGGGTGCCAGTCTGCTTTATTCGTGCTTTATTCGGGGTTATTCTAGCTACTACTAATATGACTCGTTGGTAATAGACCCGTTTTCCGGAAAGCCGCTTGACTGGCATGGGGACTAATTAGTACGTTGCCGCCCATCCAACGGCTCTTCTAGGAGGGAACCGTGGTTTCAGAGCTTGGTGGCGCCCAGATGTCGACCCTGCTGGAGAGTCTTCCCGGCATCGCTAACGTACTTCGGAGTCCGGTGGCGGATGCCCTGGTCGGCCTGATTCGGGCGGGCGCCGGCATCGGCGACTTCTCGGTCGAAGACGCCGAGGAGATGGTTCGCTATGCCACCAGGCGGGGCCTGCTCGATCCTGAGGAGGGAGAGCGGGTGCTCGACGACGTCCATCAGGTCCAGAAAACGAAGAGCAGCCGTGGCTCGAAGAAGGCCAAGGCTGCCAAGACGTCCCGCTCCACCAAGGCAGCTCCCACCCGTAAGAAGTAGCCGCCCCCGCCCCCGGCTCGCTACTCCGTCCTGAATTGCTCCACCAGTTGGGCCAGCCGGTGGGCCCCCTGGAGGAGTTGTCCTGCCGCCGCAGCCATCTCTTCGGTCGATGCGCTTTGCTGCTCCGCCGCGGCCGAGACTTCTTCACTGGCCGAGGCGTGTTCGCTGGCCGCCGCGGCGACCTCACTGGTGCGTTTGGTCAACTGGTCGACCACGGCACGGTTTTCCTCGGCTGAGGCGGTCACCCGCCGCGCCGAGTCACGGATCTGCTCCACGGATTGGGCGATGCTGTCCAACGCTCCCGCAGCCGCCTGCGCCACCGTTTCCACGCCGCGCACCTTGTCGCTGCCAACCCGCATGGTATCGGCGACTTCCTTGACCTGCTTGCGGATGTGGTTGACGGTCTTGGTGACTTCCTCGGCGGCCCGAGCGCTGGAGTCGGCCAGGTTGCGGACTTCGTCTGCCACGACGGCAAACCCGCGGCCGTGCTCTCCGGCCCGAGCCGCTTCGATGGCCGCGTTCAGCGCCAACAGGTTGGTTTGGGAACTGATCTGCTTGATCAAGTCCACGAACTCGGTGATGGATTCGGACAGCCGGTTGAGATCGTTGACCTGTTCGGCTGTTCCCTGAACGAATTCGCGTACGTCGAGCAGGGCCTGGCTTGCGGCCGACACATCGGTGTGGTGCTGCGCCGCGAGTTCCTGCACGGTGCGTCCGAGCGTGTCGAGTTGGATGGCCTCCTCGACATTGTCCTGGGAGGATCGTTTGATCTGCTCGAGCATCTGGTCGGCTGCGCTCATGCCCTGCACTTGTTGCTCGGCGCTGGTCGATACCTTGACCATGGCGGTGGAGATCTCCCCACTGGACGCGGCCAGCTCTTCGCTCATGGCCGAGAAGTCGCCCGCGCTCGATGAAATCTGACTGGATTCGGTCCTGACGGCCGCGACTAAAGTGCGCAGCCGTTCACTCATGGTGTTCATGGCCTCGGCCAGCGGTTCGATCTC
>SMVY01000099.1 GCA_004357415.1 Gemmatimonadota bacterium | reverse complement strand
GGATCCACCACCAGGAGGCCGTCGGCCACGAGCAGCAGCACCCAGATCACGTCGAGGGCGATCATCCACCCGGTACCGGGCGGCCACCACACCCCCACGATGGCCAGCGCCGCCAACCCCGCGGCCCCGAAGTACCACCGGCGGGACGGAAACAGCATCAGGCGGGAGCCTCGATCTTCTCCAGCAGGGACTTGAGGGCGGTATCGGCCGAGACACCCTCCAGTTCGAGTTCCGGCGCGACCACGACCCGGTGGCGCAGAACGGGCGTCGCCGCGGCCTTCACGTCATCGGGGATGACGAACTCCCGAGCGTCGAGCAGTGCCGCGGCCTGGGTCATGCGCAGGAGGGCCACCGTGGCCCGGGGTGAGGCCCCCAGCGTCAAGGCGGGAGCGGTGCGGGTGGCCCGCACGATCGTGGTCATGTACTCCAGCAGGCGCTGGTCGACGCGGATGCCGCGGCTGACTCGCCTGAGTTCGGCCAGGCCTTCGGCGTCGAGATCGGGTTCGACGCCGTAGCTGCTGGTATCGTCAGACTCGAAGCCGTCCAGCACCCGTCGGAGAATCCCCTGCTCCACCTCGGCCTCGGGATAGTCCAGGATGACCTTGACGATGAACCGATCCAGTTCGGCCTCGGGCAGCGGATAGGTTCCTTCGAATTCGATCGGGTTCTGGGTGGCGAAGACGGTGAACGGGGCCGACAGTGGATGGGACTCGCCATCCACGGTGACGGTGCGCTCCTGCATCGCCTCGAGGAGCGCCGCCTGGGTCTTGGCCGGCGCGCGGTTGATCTCATCGGCCAGAATCAGGTCGCCGAACAGCGGGCCCGGCCGAAAGGTGAACGACCCCGCGGTGAACATGACGTTGATGCCGGTGATGTCCGACGGCATGAGGTCGGGGGTAAACTGGATTCGGCGGAAGGCCAGCCGCAGCGCCACGCTCAGCGTCCTGACGAGGAGGGTCTTGGCGGTGCCGGGAACGCCCTCGAGCAACACGTGCCCCCGGGCGATGACGGCCGACACCAGGATCCTAATGGCCTCCTCCTGACCCAGCACCACCTGCCCCAACTGGGCCACCAGTGAACCGGCTACCTCAGATTGGCGTACCACGTCTTCCCGCGTTACGGTTTCAGATCCTGCCACACGTCCTCCACGGCGTTGGCGGCCCGGAGCACTCCGTCCGTCCGGACCGGGCCGCGCATGAGTTGCTGCAGGGTACGGACGGCCTCGCGTGAGGCGGGTGTCCGGACATTTTCGGCGAGACGATCGACCCAGGGGACCACGTCTGACCGGAGGGCCTGGCCCCTGGGCGACAGGCGGCGGCGCAAACCTTCGATCATCAGTCGCACCGCCACGTCGTGCCCTTTGGCGGCCGCGAGTGCCGCCGACAGGGCATGCACGTGCTCGAGCGGCGACCGGCGGCTACGGCCACGGGGAGGGAACGCCGGGCCGAACCTAAACGCCGCCATGGCCAATGCCACGGTGGCCACGGCGAGGAGCTGCCACAGGGCCCAACCCCACGGCGACCGCCCCATCCAGTCGAGGACGACAGTAGTCATGGAGCCACCACTGCCGAACCCGTGGTGATACTCCTCGAACACCACCCGGGGGTACCGGCCGGCCAATAAATCCAGCACGTATGGTCCTGCCTCGGTGTCGCGCAAACTGCGGTTGGTGAAGACCACCGCGTCGGAGGCCAGATACACCGACGACCCTGCCACATGCAACCGCAGCATCACCGGTGCGCCATCGGCATTGACGAGCAACGTGTCGACCGCATCCGGCGTAGCCACGTCGCACCGGCTCACCAACGCATCGGCCAACCCGGACGAATCGACAACGCCCTCCCGTTCCGACGCGGTGAGCCACAGCGCCGTCCGCGGCCCGGCGACCCACGGACCACCACCGAAGGGCGCCAGCTCGCGAGGGGTACCCACGAACCGGTCTCCCTGTAACAGGTAGCCGAAGCACCGCGTGGCCGTCCGGGCGCCCGGGCCGGCCAGGAGAAGGTGTCCCCCCTGTTTCACGAACCGGGCCAGCTGGGTGGCCTCCAGGCCATCGAGCGACATCCCCGGGTCGAGCACCATGAGGAGCGGGGCCTCACCCTCCAACAGGTCACCGAGCATCGCGGTGCGACGACGGAAGCGTTCGACGGTCACGTCTAGCCGGCCGAGAGCATCGGCCAACGCACGAGCGCCCTGGGGACCGGGTACGAACGACGAGGCTCGTCGGTCGCGATCGGTGGTCTTGGCGTGACGAGAACCCAGGATAACGGCACCGAAGCCGAGCACCAGGACGAACGCCAGGGCGGCGAGGACGTCAGGCCGGAGTCGCATGCCACCGTTCCGAGGCCGTTGCCAGCCAGTGACGGTATTCCGGGTCGCCACAGGGTTGGTGGCCGAAGACGTAGCCGTACAGCATTCCCACCAGCGCACCGAACCGCTCTCGGTCAGCCGAGGTCAGGGTGGCCTCGCCGGTGTACTCCCGAGGCGTCTTGCTGGGGTGGTAGTGCACCATCCCGCGCCGATCGAAATCGAGTATCAGCGCCTGAAACGCTGCCAGCAAGGCCTCGGCGAACCGCCCTTGGTTGGCCAGCGCATCGGCGTGGTCCTGGTACCAAACGGTGGTGCGTGGCGCCTCGGAGGGTGACGGGCCGACGGCGCGCTCGCGATCCGAGGCTGCCCTGGTGGCGCGGACCATGACCCAGACACCGTGAAGAACGATGAGCGCCAGTACGCCGACAAGGACAACCTGGAACCAGCTGAACAGGCCCGGATTGGCATCCTGAAACCGTTGGAGGGCAGTGGTCAACCAACGCCAGCCATCGGCAAGCCATCCCAGGACGGCGGGCCGTTCCACCCAGTCGTAGACCGGGTCGGCGAACACCGAATCGATAACGGCGCGGAGCGTGTCCTGGACAATGTCCTGAGGGGTCATCGCGGTCAGCCGGTCTCCAGGGCCTGGGCCAGCACCTCGAGGTCGAAGCCTTCCTTACGAACCCGCAGATCGTAGTACAGCACCGTCAACACACTGTACATCAATGGGTAGAGGAGCAGCTGAACCACGGCCCCGAGCACCAATGCGAGGGACCATCCGATCGACAGGTCGGTCAACACTGCGGGTTCGGTAGCAAGGAACGAAGCGACGCTCACGAGGGCGATGGACGGGATGAAGACGATAATCGCGGTGACGACCACGAGCGCAAGCACCTTCCAGCGAAATCCCTTGGTCAGTTGCCACGAACGGCCCATGGCTTCGATGGGACTTCGGTTCTCCTCCAGCACCAACGCCTGGGTGGATATCACCAGCGCCGAGAGAAAGATGACGCCGGGAACCAGGAAGAAGATGAATCCCAACCCCACCACCAGTGTCGTGAGAATCGACAGCACCACAATCCGCGCTATATACGGCACCGCCCGCGACAGAGCGTCCCACGGATCGACCGGGCGCCCTAGATAGCTGTCCGACACGATGAACACCGCTGCTGCCGTTCCGATGGCGCTCAATACGATGTTGAGCAGGCCGGTCAACATCCCGAGCACCGGCCGGACGAAAAACCCACCCGACGCCTGCACGTACAACTCGAGAATCGTCGGTACGGCACTCACCACGAGAACGATCACCACCAGCGGGGCGAAGTGCCTCCGGTACAATCCGAATGCGTTATCGAGAATCTCTCCCGTCGAGAGCGGGCGAAGTTCGGCAAGGGTCATCGATTGCCTCCTGGGATTGGGTCGGACGTCCGTCTTGGTATCCGGCAGCCGGCGGGCTACAATCGAATCTATGCACGTTCCATCACCACCGGCTCCCCCGCAATTCACCCGGCGGCTCGAGGTCGAGACTCCCGAGAATGTAACGCTCGATCTCGAACTTGCCGGACTCGGCTCCAGAGCGATGGCAGCGCTGATCGACCTGGCCATCCTCGGCACCTGGGCCCTGGCCGTCGTGGTGGCGTCGTCGGCCCTGGCCCTGTTCGGCAATGCCGGCCCGATGGCGGCTGCCATCACGGTCCTGGTGCTGTCGCTTTCCTTCGGAGCCTATTTCGTGCTTTTCGAAGGGCTTCGCAACGGGCAGACTCCGGGGAAACGCCTGCTGGGCATTCGAGTGGTGCGCCAAACGGGGCACCCCATCACCATGGGTGCGGCCGTGGTTCGTAACGTGCTGCGCCTGGCGGACGTGCTCCCCCCACCGGTCTATCTGGTCGGCGGCGCGCTGGTCGCCCTGCATCCCAGGGGTCAGCGACTGGGAGACATGGCCGCGGGTACGGTGGTCATCCGCGACCGGCCGCAGGAGGCCGCCAAGCCGGTCGTTACCGCTCCGGAAGACGCCGAACAGTTGGCGCTCGAGGCACCCGAACTGGAGGAGGCCGAGTATCACCTCCTCCGTCGTTTCCATGAGCGGCTGCCGTCCCTGGACAACCGGGTCCGGCAGCGGGTGGCGCAGCAGCTGACGGCCAGGCTGGCAGGCCGGTATCCCATCAGGGATCCGGATGACTTCACCTTCCTGGCGGAATTGTACCGTCAGGAAACGAGTCGGCGAGAACACGGTCCCGGGGTGCGAGGCGGGTCCGGGGGAACCATGGCCGAGCGGTTCGTAGCCCGGCAGCAACCGAGATGGTCGGAGTTCCACGCGCTGGCGTCCACGGTTGCCAAGCGCGGGCTGAACAGCCTGGCGGCGGAAGAGCTGCCGGCTTTTGCCGCGCGTTACCGCGAGATCGCGGCCGACCTCGCCCGCGCCCGGACCTACCGAGCGGATCAGGCCACCATCCAGCGACTCGAGCGGCTGGTGAGCGCCGGGCACAACGCGCTGTACCGCGATGAGCACCACACGACCCGCCGCCTGTGGCAGGTGCTGATGCGCGAGAGTCCCGCGGCCGTGGTGCAGGCTTGGCCCTATGTGCTGATCGCGTTCCTGGCATTCGCCATCCCGGCCGTGGGCGGGTACGCCGCCTTGCGTGAGCGCCCCGCACTGGCGGAAGAAGTCCTGCCCGACCAGATGTTGCGGCGGGCCGACGCCGGCGCCGCGCGGGTGGAGGAGGGACGCAAGTACTTCCGGGCGGAGGGATCCAGCCGCCCGTATGTGGCGACGTACATCATCAGCAACAATGTACGGGTGGCCGCGGCCTGTTTCGCCGGCGGCATCTTTCTGGGAGTGGGATCGCTCGTCCTCCTGGCCTTCAATGGGGTCGCCATGGGGACGATCGGGGGTCACTTCGCCAACATGGGTCTGTTCGGCTACCTGATGGAGTTCATCGTAGGCCACGGGGTACTAGAACTGTTCGCCATTTGGGTGGCTGGCGCCGCGGGGCTCCTGCTGGGCTGGTCGATCCTGGTGCCTGGCCGTCTAACGCGGAGTGAGGCCCTCGTTCGCAGCGGGCGCCGTGCCGTTCGCATGATCGCGGCCACCACACTGCTGTTGCTCCTG
>SMVY01000098.1 GCA_004357415.1 Gemmatimonadota bacterium | reverse complement strand
GGATGATGCGGGCCACCAATTGAGGTGCCAGGGGGCCCGAACGGGAGGCGAATGTGGCCAGCGGCTCGCCGGGGGCCCACTCGAGGGCCAGGTAGTACAGGTGGTCGTCGGTCTCCCCGAAATCGTACGTCTGCACCACGTTCGGGTGGCTAATGCGTTTGCCGTACTCGGCTTCACGGAAGAAGCGGGTGATGGCGTTGGAGTCTTTGCTGAGGCGGGGCCTCAGGACCTTGACGGCTGCTGTGCCGGAATCGGGGCTTTCGGCCCGATATACGGTGGCCGTCCCCCCCTCGCCGATATACTCGTTCAGGCGGTACCCGGCTATGGTTCGACCCACGAGGTCTTGCTGTGTCATGATGAGCGACCAAGCTACTCTCTCCAGCCACTGCCAGCAAGCCGACCCGGCGTTTCCGCTTGACGGTCAACGCCCCGCCCGACTAACCTTTCCCCGCAGATACCTTCGCGCGGCTCTCGTGGTCTATGGGGGAGTAGTGATTCGTCGTTTTCTGGTGGTGGTCCTGGTGGTGGCGTTCGGCACGGGGTGCGGAAGCCAGTGGAAACGGGTCGGAACGGATGATCTCGGTCCCACCACGGAAGAGACGCTCACTGACGTCTTCAATCCTCAAAACGTCTACCGTGGGATGGGGCGACTGACGGCGCCGGAACCACTGCCGTTCATCGGCCACGTGGTGTTCGCCGACGGCCCGGCGGATTCGGTCATCGCTGTGGTCGCCCTGTCGCTCGAGAACCGTTCGCTCACCTTCCAGCGTGAAGACGACACTTTCGTAGCCCGCTACCGCGTGGAGATGCGCCTCCAGCAGGATGGAGAGCCGCCCATCCGGCTGGCGCGGGATGAATTGGTGCGGGTTCCTACATTTCAGGAGACGCTCCGTAACGACGAGAGCGTCCTGTTCCAGCAGAGTTTTCATCTAACCCCGGGCCGATACACGGTTGCCATCGCGGTGAGCGACCGGGCGTCGCCGGCCCAGAGCAGGGCTCAGGCGGTATACCAGGTCCCGGCCTTCGGGCCGGGCTCCACGTCCGAGCCGATGATCGTATACCAAGTGACGGGCCGTGATTCACCGCGGCAACCACTTTCGATCCTGCTGAATCCTCGTGGGGCCGTGTCGTATGGCGGAGACACTCTGCTGGCCTACATCGAGGGCTACGGTTTCCCCAAACCCACCAAGGTGCCGTTCGAGGTGCGGGATCAGTTCGGCAAGGTGGTCTACAGCGACTCCCTCCTGTTTCAGGGTGTCCATCCGGTGGAGAGCCACATCATTCGGCTGGCGCCGGACAGCCAGCCGCTGGGAGAGATAACCCTGGCGATCGGATCGGCGGTCGATGAGCGGACCACCACGGCGCTGGTGTCGTTTTCCCAGGGATGGGTGCTGACGAACTACGACGAGATGCTCAGTCTGTTGCGCTACTTCGGGCGCGACGAGTGGGTGGACAGTCTCCGGCGGACGCCCGAAGCCCAGCGCTCGACCGTATGGCGAGAATTCTGGGTCGCCACCGATCCCAACCGGGCCACGCCGGAGAACGAGGCCCTGGACATGTACTTCGCCAGGGTGCAGAGCGCCAACAGGCTGTTCCGCAACGAAGGCGTGCCTGGGTGGCGCACCGACCGTGGAGAAGTGTACATCACTCTCGGTCAGCCCGACGACGTGTTCGACAACCGTACCGAGGCCGAGGGGCGGTACATCGTCTGGAGTTACACGCAACTACGTCTCGACTTGTTTTTCGAAGACCTTGCCCGGTTCGGACACTACCGGCTGACACCGCAATCCCGGGCCGACTACTCGCGGGTGCTGGTGCGGGTACGACGTCAGGGCATAGGGTAGCTGGGCCGTATCGTCCGGCCATGTCCCACCATACCCCGCCGCAACTGTTCCTGATAGACGGATATGCGCTGATCTATCGCGCGTTCTTCGCCATGATCAGCCGGCCACTCACGACCTCCAAGGGTATCAACACCTCGGTCGCGTGGGGGATCGTCAACTTTCTGCTGCGACTGCGGGACAAATACCAACCCGATTACCTCGCCTGGATCAATGACGCTGGCGACTCGTTCCGCACCGAGACCTACGCCGAGTACAAATCCACCCGCGAAAAACTCGACGCCGAGCTGCAGGCTGACTTCGATCAATCCCTCGATCACGTCAGCGCGCTGCTGCAGGCGTTTCGCGTGCCGCAGATCGAGGTCCCCGGCTATGAGGCAGACGATGTCATCGGCACGCTGGCCACCCGTGCGGCCGGGGCCGGCTACCAGGCGGTCATCGTCTCGGGCGACAAGGACTTTTATCAACTCATCGACGACCACATCGCCCTGCTGAACCCGGGCCGGGGCGGCCCGGCCGCGGTCACCGAACAGTGGGTCGACAGCACCAACGCCGAGGAACGGCTCGGCGTGCCACCCCACCAGGTAGTCGACTACCTGGCGCTGGTAGGTGACAGTTCGGACAACATACCGGGAGTGAAGGGCATCGGCCCCAAGGGAGCGGCGGCGCTGCTGGCCCAGTACGGCGATCTAGAATCCATCATCGCCCAGGCCTCGACGATCAAGCAGAAACGTCCGCGCGAAGCGCTCGCCGACCAGGCCGACAACGCCCGGTTGTCCCGCGATCTGGTCACCATCAAGTGTGACCTCACCGTCGAAGTGGACCTGGCCGAGCTCGCCGCGCGGGACCCGGACATGGAGGCCCTGGCGCCGCTGTTGTCGGAGTACGAGTTCTACACCCTCGCCGAGCGGCTGGATCTCGACGCCGGACGCCGGACGAGTGGCCAGCAGGCGGCCTCCCGGGGGGCGACCGAACGGCCGGTGAACGTGGTGGCCGACCCGGCCGACCTCCCCAGCCTGGTCGACACCCTGCGGGCCGGCAGCTTGGTGGCTCTGTCGGTGCAGGCCTCGTCAGGCGCCGCCCGCAGTGCCTCCCTCACCGGGATCGGTCTGGCGGCGCCGGGGGGAGAGGTCTGGTACCTCCCATTCGGTCACGGCAACAGCGTCGGAGCCTTGGCCGCGCCGACTCCGGTGGCCAACCTCCCGCCGTTGTCCCACCCGGAGTGTGCCCCACTGGCCGACCTTCTGCGCGACGCCGCGGTGCCCAAGCTGGGTCACGACATGAAGTTCGGCTGGGAGATCCTGCGAGGCGCGGGCCTGGAACTCGCCGGCCTGGCGCACGACACCATGCTGGAGAGCTTCGTGCTCGACCCTGGCCGCCGGTCCCACACGCTCGATACTCTGATCCTGGATCAGACCGGTGCCCAATTGCGCCCGTGGCAGGACGTGGTCGGCAAGGGCAAGACCCAGATAGCCTTCGCGGAAGTCGCCGTGGCCGACGCGGCGGAATACGCCGCTCGCCGGGCCGCAGCGGCCTTGGCGTTGCACGAGACGTTTGCGCCGGAATTGGAACGGCTGTCACTCACGGCCCTGCTCGACGAGATCGAGCTGCCACTGGTCGAGGTCCTGGTCGACATGGAGTGGGCCGGGATCGCCATCGACCAAGCGCTGTTCGCCCGATTGTCGCAACGGTACTCGCGCGACCTCGAGGCGCTCAAGAAACAAACGTATCAGGCTGCCGGCCGGGAGTTCAACCTCAATTCACCGAAGCAGCTGGCCACGGTGCTGTTCGAGCAGGGACAGCTGCCGGTGCTCAAGAAAACCAAGACTGGTCCGTCGACCGACGCCGACGTTCTCGAGCAACTGTCGGCCATGGGATACGAGGTGCCGCAACTGATCCTGGAGTATCGGGAGTTGCAGAAATTGTTGTCGACCTACGTTGACGTACTGCCGCAGGCGGTCAACCCGCTCACCGGCCGGATCCATACGACATACAATCAGACCGGCGCCGCCACCGGACGCCTGTCGTCCTCCGACCCCAACCTGCAGAACGTCCCGGTGCGAACCGCCAGGGGCGGTGAAATCCGGCGCGCCTTTGTCGCCGCTCCGGGACACCAGTTCGTGGTGGCCGACTATTCCCAGATCGAACTGCGCCTGATGGCGCACCTGTCCGGCGACGAGCTTCTGGTGCAGGCGTTCGAACAGGGCGGCGACATCCACCGGCAGACTGCTGCCGTCACCTTCGACGTGGCACTGGACGAGGTGACGCCCGATATGCGGACGCAGGCGAAGACGATCAACTTCGCCACCATCTACGGCCAGGGCCCGTTCGCCCTCGGCAAACAATTGGGGATCACCCAGGCGGACGCCAAGGAATTCATCGCCCAGTACTTCGAACGGTTCGCCGGCGTAAGAACATATCTGGACCGACAAGTGGACCTGGCTCGTGAGCGGGGCTACGTCGAAACACTGTTCGGCCGGCGGCGCTACATCCCTGAACTCAAGAGCAAGAACTTCAACGTCCGCTCTTTCGGAGAGCGGACGGCGCAGAATTCGCCATTGCAGGGATCCGCCGCCGACCTGATTAAGATCGCCATGCGCAACATTCACCGGCAGCTGGCCGATGAGGGGCTGGCGGCCCGGCTGATCCTGCAAGTGCACGACGAACTGGTGCTCGAGGTCCCGGAGGCGGAAGTCGACCGGGTGAGCGTGTTGGTGCGGGAGGCGATGGAATCGGCGGCCGACCTGCGGGTACCCATCGTCGCCGACGTGGGTGTCGGGCCCAATTGGCTCGACGCGAAAGCCTGAGGTCTACTCCGACTCGCCCGTTTTCAGTGCGGGGGGATGGGCCGACGGTGTCGGGGCAAAGTTCTCGGCCGAGGTCGTCGGACCGGACTCGGGTGCCGGTTTGAGTGGCACTCCCGGCCACCAGTTCCAGCGCCCCATGATGTGCATGAAGGCCGGCACCAGCACCATGCGGATGATGGTGGCGTCGAGCAGAACCGCGACGGCTAGGCCAAAGCCCAGGAACTGCATCACCAACACCCGGGCAAAAGCAAACACCCCGAACACCATGATCATGATGAGGGCCGCCGAGGTGATGACCGAGGCGGTGGCGCTCAAGCCTTCCATGGTGGCTTCATCGTTCTTGCCGGTCCGGTCGTACGCTTCCTTGATGCGGCTCAGCAGGAACACTTCGTAGTCCATGCTCAGGCCGAACACGATGGCGAACACCAATACCGGGACCACCACGAAAATGGCGGACGTCGGTCCACCGATCCCCAGCAGGCCCCCATCCCAACCGTACTGGAACACCAAGACGATCAAGCCGAACGTGGCGCTGACCGACAGGGCGTTCATGATGATCGCCTTGATGGGGACCAACACGGACTTGAACGCGAACGCCAACATGATCCCGGTGGCGCCGAGGATCAGCAACACCAACAAGGGAAATTGGGCCAGGAGTTCCTCTTGAAAGTCGAGCGCTGAGGCGACGTAGCCGCCGACGTAGAACTGTGCTCCCGTCAGTCCGCGGATCCCCGAGTC
The DNA here is from genome assembly GCA_004357415.1 of Gemmatimonadota bacterium. Lineage (GTDB taxonomy): Bacteria > Gemmatimonadota > Gemmatimonadetes > Gemmatimonadales > GWC2-71-9 > N074bin45. Next base: position 5,809 of record SMVY01000098.1, on the reverse strand, counting down.
GCCCATGGCGCGAATGGAACGGACCAGGTCCATCGAGGTAGTGAGCGACGTGGTGTCGGACGGGATGACGTCGAGCAAGGTGACACGCGCTTCCCGGCTGAGGTAGGCGCCGATGAAATCACCGTATCGCTCGCGAGCGCCGTCGAGATCGCTGTAGAGCAACGACAGGCCCAGGATCGAACTGTTGGGGGCGATGTCGATGACACTGCGTACCTGCTTGACCCGGGGATCGGCCTCCAGGGTATCCGCCAGTCGTTTGATGCCGCGCAGCCGGCCGGCGCCCACGGCCCGCTCGCCCTCGGGCACCTCGACCAGGACGCGGATCGGCATGATGATCCCACCGGCTCCCATCTGGGTCAGTACCTCCACCCCCTGGCCGGACTCCGTTTCGCTGGGCCACCAATTGCGCGACGGTAGCCCGATCTTGATCAAGAACAGCGGTGCCGTGAGGATGGCGAGGGTCAATCCGCCCAGCATCAAGGCACGGTAGGGGTGCCGGCTCAACGTCCGGGCCCAACGTTCCCATATCAATGGCGAGTGGTACCACGCCAGCCACCGGGCCAGGAACCGGGGATGGTTGATCTCCTTGCCCAGGATGGCCAACAGCGCCGGTAGCAGGGTGACCGATAGCAGCATGGCCACCGCGACGACGATGAGGCCGCCGATGCCCACGCTGCGAGTGTCGGTGAGCGGGGTGATGAGCAGCGCCGCGAATCCGACCATCACCGTGAGCCCGGAGGTGATGACGGCGGAGCCCGCAGTTTGCATCGTCTTCACGGCCGCCTCGGTTCGGCGGAGGCCGCGCCGGAGTTCTTCGCGGAAGCGGGTCACGATGAGCAGCGAATAGTCGATGCCCACACCCAGCCCGACCATGGTGGTCAAGTTGAGCACGAAGATCGACATCGGCGTCCATCTGGCGACGTACGTCACCACCGCCAAGGCCACGAAGATGGCGAGGAAGCCGATCAGCAGCGGCAGCATCGCGGCGACCAGGGCGCCGAAGGCCAGCAACAAGATGACCAAGGTTATCGGCAGCAACCGGATCTCACCGTTGCGGCTGTCTTCCGCCGATATGTTCCGGACATCCAGATCGAGCGGTGCCCGGCCGGTAACCAGAACCCGGTAACTGCTGCGGTTGGGTACCCGGGCCATGGTGCGTGCCAGCCTGGCCCGGGCGTCCGGCACGATGCCGCCAACGTCCCGACCTGGCACGTTTACTGCCACTACGAAGAAGGTTGTTCGCCCGTCGTCGCTGATGAACAGCGAGTCGCCGGTCACGGGAAAGGAGACCACCCCTTGGACGTACGGCTCCCGCTCCATGTCCGCTATCAAACTGTCGAGGACGGCCCGCGGCCGCGGCGTGTGGAACGGTGCCGGACCCTCGACGGTGACGGCGAAGAATTCGCCCACCGGCCGGGCAAATCGCTGCTGCAGCATCTGGTCGGCCAGGAGTGCTTCGGTGGAGTGATCGCTGTCACCCCGGAGGGCCAGCACATCGAGTACGTTGCGCGCCTGCCAGACGGCGCCGGCCCCGACCACCACCCATACCACCACGATCAGCCACCGGGCCTTGACCACGGCGTTGGCGAAGCGGCCCATGAGCGTCGAATCGAGGTTGCCTACCGGCATTGCGTTCCTAGGCGAAGTCGATGGCCGGGGGCAACCAGAGGGACCTCCCGCTGGCCCCAGTGCCCAACCCCGGGTGATATTGGGGCATGAGTGTGCGTAACGTGCTCGTTCTGGTCCTCAGCGGTGCGGTGGTACTCGTTCTGGCCGACAAGCTGCGCCACGACGGTGACACCGGCGCCGTCGGCACGGTGGATACCCTGGCCGGCGACGTTGCGGCCGGGTTGCTGGAGCACGCGCCATCAGGAACGGAACTCGACCCCCGGGCGCGCCGGGCACAAGTCGCGCGTATCCGCTCATCGGCGGGTCAAACATACCTCGACTCGCTTCTTCCCGGCACCGATTCGTTGATCCGGCGCTGGCCGGATCGTGGCCTCCGACCCTTCACCGTGGCCATGGTGGCCGGGGGGTCGCCCGACTACATCCCCCGGTTCCAGGCCCTGGTGCGCGACGCCGGTGCCAGCTGGGATCAGGAAGGACTCGGCTTCCGCTTCCGATTCCAGGCGGATACCGCCGGGGCCGACATCGTGATCCGCTGGCGGACCAGCTTCACGCCCACCGAGCGGGCCGGGCAGACGGACCTCCTGTGGGATCGGTTGGGCCACATCCGCAGTGCGGTGATCACCCTGGCCATCCGGGATCCACGCGGCCGTCTGTTCACCGACCAGGCACTGCGCGCGGTGGCGGTCCACGAGCTGGGTCACGCGGTCGGCCTGCCGCACTCGGCCGACCCGGGCGACGTCATGTATCCCAGCACCAGAACCGGCACCATATCCCGGCGCGACCGGGCCACCGCCATGCTACTGTATCAGCTGACCCCCGGTTCCCTGAAGGGTGAGGAGCGGTGATGTTCCCTCATCGGGCAGCGATCGTCGCGGCCGTGGCTGCCGGCGCGGGGCTGGGTGGGTGGGGCAGCGCTGGGGCGCAGTCGTTTGACGATGTCGACGCCATCGTCCGCTCAGGTATCAGCCGGGGGATCTACCCCGGAGCGGTGGTGGTGGTGGGCCGGGCTGACGGCGTGCTGTTGGCTCGGGGGTACGGACGCTTCACCTGGAAAGCCGACTCGCCGGTGCCTGATCCCGACCGCACGCTGTGGGATATCGCCTCCTTGACCAAGGTGGTGAGTACCGCCAGTTCGATCATGGTCCTGGTCGACGAAGGACGGCTCGATCTCGACGCACCGGTAGCGCGATACCTCCCCAGGTTCCAGGGTGATCGAAAAGACGAGGTCACGGTGCGCATGCTCCTCAACCACACCAGCGGCTTGCGGAGCTATGTCCAGTTCTTCAAGCTGGCCGAGGACCGCGGCCAGGCCATCGGCCTGCTGTACCGGGAACCGTTGCGACGCGCGCCGGGAACCAGGCCGGTGTACAGCGACCTCAACGGCATGCTCCTGGGATTGGTTGTGGAGCAGGTCGCGGGGGAGCCGCTCGATCGCTTCGCCCGGCGTGAAGTGTTCCGGCCTGTCAGCATGGACCACACACGCTATGTGCTTCCCCGGGCGCAGTGGGAACTGGCGGCGCCCACCGGACGATGGCGCGGACATCCTGTCGCCGGCGTGGTCAACGATCAGAACGCCGTTGTCTTCGGCGGGGTCGCCGGGCACGCCGGGGTGTTTTCGACAGGGGCCGACCTGGCGCGTTACGCCAAGTGGTGGCTGAAACGCGGCTATGGGGCCACCGGGCCGGTGGTTGCAGCCGCTACCATGGAGGCATTTCTCTCGCGTACCCCATCCAGCGGCAGCCGGCTCCTTGGGTGGGACACCAGAGACCCGGAGTATCCGCCGCCGTCGGTATTCGGCGAGCTGCTGAGTGGTAGTGCCTACGGTCACACAGGGTGGACCGGGACCGAGTTGTGGATCGATCCCGACCGCGACCTATTTCTGGTGTTCCTGACCAACCGGAGCTACGCACCCAAGGTGTCGCATTCCATCAGTGCCCTCCGCCTGGTGCGGGCCGAGTTGTCGGAGGCCGTCGTGCGGGCCGTCCCGGGGGCGTGCCGGCCCACCATCGTTCCCGCGTGCTAGCCGGGCCAGTCCTGCTGTACGACGGAGACTGCGCGTTCTGCCGCACCTGGGTCTCCCGGCTGGAGCGTATCGACCGCGCCGGCGCCATCAGCTGCATACCAGCGGCCCAACGCCGGCAGATCGAGGGATTGCCGCCCATCAGCGACGCCGATCTCGATCGGGCAATGCATTTGGTGACCGCCGACGGGGAGATTCTGGTGGGGGCTCGGAGTGTGCCGGAAATTCTGCGGCACATCCCGCGCTGGCGTTGGCTGCGGAGGGTATTCGCCGTGCCCGGAGTACCGTCCGCGGCCGATCGAGTATATTCCGCCGTGGCCAAACGACGACACCGGCTTGGTTGCGGATCCGATCGGTGTCGTATGGGACAGACCTGAACACACACGCGCCGGAGCTGGATACATGCAAACCTCTGATACCATTCGAAAAGCGTTGCGCGGCGTCCGGGATCCCGAACTCAATCTCAACATCATCGATCTGGGCTTGGTGTACGAGATCACCATTTCGGACGAGGGCAACGTGCTGGTGCAGATGACCCTGACCTCCCCAGGGTGTCCGGCCGGACCGGAGATCACCAAGGATGTACACGACACCGCCGCTGATCTGGAAGGCGTCAATTCGGTCGAGGTGGAGATCGTTTGGGAGCCGTATTGGACGCCGGAACGGATTGACCCCAGGGTAAGAGCGTTTCTGGGGATGTAACCTGGGAAGTGGGGGAAGCCAACTCCTTGTTGCCGATGGTTATTTTCGAGATTCTGCAACCGCCTCCAATAAATCTCCCCCCAACTCATTTACCTGCCACTGCCGAACCGCCTCAAGCTGCCGGAGCTCATCCAACGTCTGCGGTGCCCCACCGGCGATGATCTCCAAGGTCCCGTTGGGGCAGACGACCCCGGGATCGAGGTCGAGACGCCGGGCAGCGGCGTTGCGAGCTACCTTGAGCCGCTCCAGTCGCTGGACGAAACTGGGGTCGGCCTTGGGCTTGGGCGTGCGCTTGGTCTTGGGGAGGTCGTCCTCGCGGACCGTCTGACCGAGCTCGATGGCGGCCAGGATGGCCTTGCCGGCCCGGCGGGCCGTCTCCGGGCCGACCCCGGGTACCCTGGCCAGCGCCGCCCCGTCCTTCGGCGGAGTCTGGGCCAATTCCAGGAGTGGTTGGTTGTTGAGGATACGGAAGGCGGCCTTGTCCCGTTTGCGAGCCGTGGCGTCGCGCCAACGGTATAACTCTCGGAGAATTGCCAGCGACCTCGGTGGCAGGGCTCGGGCGCCCTTGATCCGGAGGAAGTCGAGTTCGCTGTTCTCCCGTGGGGTCCAGCGCACACTTTCCAACCGTCGGAACTCCTCCTCCGCCCAGGCCAGCCGTCCGCTCGCCTGCAGCCGGTCTCTGAGAATATCCCGCAACTCCGTCAGGTGATGCGTGTCGGTGGCGGCGTACGCCAGCATCGGCTCCGACAGCGGGCGTGCCGACCAGTCAGCCCGCTGGAATTTCTTGTCCAGGTGGACGTCCAGGTACTTCTGCAGCAGTGCGGCGAGCCCCACTCCCGGCTCCCGGAGAAGTTGGGCTGCGATCCGGGTGTCGAACACCGATCGGGCGCGGAACCCGAAGTCACGGTCTAGGATCCTGAGATCGTAATCGGCATCGTGAAATACCACCTCGATCCCGGGGTCGGCGAGCGCCCGTCCCACCGGGGAGAGGTCGGTCACGCTGAGCGGGTCGATCACCGCCGTGGCACTTGGGGATGAGAGCTGGATCAGGTAGACCCGATCTTCATACCGGTGGAAGCTGGCGGCCTCGGTATCGAGCGCCAGGAGGGTTTCCCCCTCGATCTCGTGAAAGAACCGGCGCAGCTGCTCATCGGTGCGCAGGTAGCTGACGCCGGAGGGGAGTTCGACGGACGAGGCGGGGGCGGGCGGGGTCGATGGTGTCACACAAGCAACTTGCACCACCCCACTCGGTGGGGCAACCGGGCGATTTTAGATACACTATACTAACAGTGTCGCGTCAGCGTAGTGTCAGGGAGCGGCTGACATGCCCTAATCGTGTCGTCCGGCGATTGCCTCGAGAGATTCTGCGATGTCGTTAAGCGCTTTGGCGAGCGTCTTGTAGAAGTCCGCATCCGGCGCTGGAGTTCCGCCCATGGCCGCATCGAGGTGGATTTGCCG
>SMVY01000097.1 GCA_004357415.1 Gemmatimonadota bacterium | reverse complement strand
GCCTTGCGTACCCCGATCTCGCGGGTGCGCTCCGTCACCGAGATCATCATTACGGCCACCACGCCCACGCCGCCGACCATGAGCCCGACTGCCGACAACACCAACATGACCATGAAGAAGGCGCCGGTGACTTGATCGAACACTTCCAGGAACTTGTCGGAGGTGACGATGGCGAAGTTGTTCTCTTTCGATGGTCCCAGGGCCCGGTTCGATCGGAGCGTGGCGATGACCTGGTCCTGTGCCTCGGCCACGGTGGCGTGCTCTACCGGCATGACCGAGAATTGCATCCAGCCTTTCCAGTAATTGGCCACCTTCTGAAACGTGCTGTGGGGAATCACCATGCGCGGGTTGCTGCCCCCGCCGAACAGGCTGGATGCCGTAACGTGCAAACCGATCACCTGGAACGGCTGCCCGAAGACCTTGATCCGCTTGCCGATCGGATCGACGCCGGGGAACAGCGACTCGGCCAGTTTGTCGTTGATGATGGCCACGCGGTGGTTGGCGGCGTACTCCAGTTGGGTAAAGTTGCGGCCTGCGGTGATCTCGCCGCCGGTCACCAGCACCCAGCTGGGGCTGAAACCGGCGATGCTCACGGAGGGGAGATTGGCGTGTTCGCTCGATACCGCACCGCCGGTCGATTCGCTGACGGTCACGTCCCGGATTAGTGATTGCTGACGGATCAGGTCGGCCTCCTCCACCGTGAGCCACGGGTTCCGGCGCCAGGGCGAAAGCTCGTCCGAACCATCCGAGATTTGGATGCCGCCCTGCCAGTAGCGAAACACATAGAACGTCTTGGGACCGCCCGACTCGATCTGTTCGACGACGCTTTCGCTGACGCCCTTGATGGCCGACGCCATCCCCACGACGACTGCCACACCGATGGCGACCCCCATGATGGTCAGGGCAGCGCGGCCTTTGGCGGAGCGGATCGACTCCAGGGCGATGCCGACACCTTCCATCAGTCTCGCAAAATTCATGACGGCCTTCCTATCAATCTGCCCGCAAGGCTTCGATGGGATCGAGTTTGCTGGCCCGATGGGCCGGATAGACGCCGGCCGCCATGCCGACGACAATGCCGAGTGTCACGCCCACTCCGATGGACCACGGGGCCACGGCCGCCGGCATGGAGGTCATGGCTTCGAAGGCGAACGCCAAGCCGAAGCCGAGCAGGATGCCGCCGATGGCTCCCACGGTCGACAACGTGGCCGACTCGACTATGAACTGCATCAGGATGTCCCGCCGGCGCGCCCCCAGGGCTTTGCGGATACCGATTTCCCGAGTGCGTTCGGCCACGGACATCAACATGATGTTCATGATGACCATCCCGCCGACCACCAGGCTGATGGCGACGAGGACCGGAAGGAAGGTCATGAGAAAACCCGAAATCCTGTTCCAGCCCTCCAGCGCCTCTTCCGCAGTCTGCAGGTGAAAGTTGTTGGCCTCTTGCGGCTTGAGCGCACGGCGGCCGCGCATCAGCGCCTCCGTCTGCTGCAGCGATGCCAGCATGGTGGGGACGTCGGCCGACTTCACGATCAACTCGTCGAGCACGTTGATGGGACAGATGAGACGCCGACCGTGGGCCGTAAACGGCATGATGGCGAACTTGTCCATCGACAGGCCGAACATGGTACCCTGTTTCTCAACGATGCCGATGACCCGGTAGGGAAGCCCGCCCACCGTCACCGTCTTGCCCAGCGGATCCTGCCCCTCGAACAATCGCTCGGCCAGGAGGTCGCCGATCACCAACACCGGGGCGGCGGCTCGCAACTCCTGGGCGGTAAACACCCGGCCGCTGGCGATGTCGTAGTTCCGGATCCGGAAATAGTTCGCCTCGGTGCCGATCAGGTCGATGTCTTTTGCCACCTTGCCGTTGTAGCCGATGTCGACCCGGTCCATGCAATACTTGGCGGTCAGGACCGGATACTCGAGCCGATCCTCCACGTACTCGGCATCGGCGTAGGTGATCCGCGGCCGGCGGCGCCACTCGAGCCATTCCTCGCGGGTAATGTTGCCGGTACTGAAACCGGGTCGCTGCCGCAGTTGGAAGGTGTTGACGCCGATCAACCGGTTGGCGACCCGGTCTTCCATGTAGTCGTTCATGCCCTGCACCACCGAGACCACCGCGATCAGGAACATCACCCCGATCAGCACCCCTATAGCCGAAAATCCGCTCTTGAGCTTCTGCGTCCAAAGGCTTCGGAACGCCATCCGGATCGCTTCCAACATCGCCATGCTACGCCGCCTTGCCCTGGCTCAGCCGGTCGCTCTCGACCCGCTGGCCGCTGAGCCAGTACTCGCCGCTCGTCGGCGTGTCGAGGCAGCCGATCAGGTTCATCAGAGTCGACTTGCCCGATCCCGATGGACCCATGACGGCCAGGTACTCGTTGCGCCGGATGTCGAGCGAGGCGCCCCGGAGGGCGTAGACCACCTCGGTTCCAATGAGGTACTCACTGGTAAGATTCCGTACGCTGATGACCAGATCAGCCATGTCAGTCGTTCTTCTCACTCTTCGACTGGCGCACCTTGGTGCTGTCGCTCAGGTCGCGGATGGCCTGGTACGGGCCCGCCACGATCGAATCCCCCTCCTGCAATCCCGACAACACCTGGAAGTGCTCCTCACCGGCGATGCCGACCTCGACCGGGATGAAGCTGGCCAGGCCATCGCGAACGATGAATACTCCTTCGGTCTCCTCGCTGTGTCCCACGGCGGCCGAGTCCTGTTCGATGTTCTCGTTGGGGAGCACTTCGTGGTCCCGCACCGTGAGCGCGATGATGGGAATGGCGAGCACATCCTCCTGGACGTCGGTCACGATCCGGGCCGTGGTGCTCAGGTCCGGGCGGATGTCAAGCGGTGGATCGGTCAGGGTGATCTCGACGTCGAAGTCCACAGCCCGGTCGCTCGACCCGGCCGCGGTCCGGGTGGCCGTCAACCGCGCGCTGTTGGAAATTTTGGAGATGAAGCCGACGAAGCCCGTGTCGGGATAGGCATCGATGGTGATCCGGACCGAATCGCCCACGGCCAACCGGACCACGTCCGTTTCGTCCACCTGAACCTCCGCCAGAATCTCCGACATGTCGGCGATCGTCAGCAATAGCGCGGTCTCCCTGGAAAATGTTCCCGGCACCGCAACCTCGCCCACTTCCACCGGCAGGCGAACCACCCGGCCTGCCATCGGGGCCGTGAGCCGGGTCTTGGCCAACTGCTCCCGGGCCTCGTCGACACTGGCCTTGTACTGGTCCACCTGGGCCTTGCTGGCCTGGTAGTTGGCTATCGACACGTCGTACGCCGTCTGGGACTGCTCGAAGGCCTCCTCGGAAATCAGGCCTTCGCGGTCGTGCAGGTTGCGAGCCCGGCGGAGGTTCCGCTCGGCTTCGGACCGGTTGGCTTCGGCCCGGAGAACGGCGGCTTCACCCGAAGCCAGCAGCGCCGCGGCCCGGTTGACCGCGGCTTGGTACGGGGCGTCGTCGATCTGGATCAGGAACTGGCCTTTTTCAACCCAGTCGCCCTCCCTCACGCCGATGTCGGTGATGCGCCCGGTGATGTCGGCGCTGATGTCGACCTTGGTCTTGGGGCGAATGGTGCCGCTGGCCGTGACGGTGGCCACCAGATCCTTGACGCCGACCTCGGCGATGCGCACGACTTGCCCGCGATCGCCCCGCTTGGCCGCGCTCATGACGATCACCACCACGACGATGACCACGGCGATCCCCGCCAAACCGAGTTTGGTACGACGAGACATTATACTCCTCTAGCGTAAGGGACGTCCGACCGCGAACTCCAACGCGGCCAGTGCCCGGTGGTATGCGTACACTGCGTTCACGTAGTTGCCCTCGGCCGTAGCCACAGCACTCTGGGCGTCCGACAATTCCGTGGCGTTGCCGCTGCCAAGACGGTAGCGGTCCTGGGCCAGTCGCAGTTGCTCGCGCGCCGCCCGCCGGCTGGTTTCCTGAATGCCGATCGCCCGGTAGGCGCCGTCGAGCGCCAGGTACCGTTCCGTTACCACGGCCTCCAGCTGGAGCGATACCGCACGCACCTGCTCGTCGGCGTCCTGTTGGGCAGACTGGGCCCGGGCCACGCCCAGCGACCGGCCGAAGCCGGTGAAGATCGGCAGGCTCACGGTAACTGACGCCTGGAACGGCTGGGAGGTAAAGTCGAGTGGGAATACGTTGTTCTGATCGAGAATCTGATCCTGAGTGCCCTGGGTCAGCTGGCTGCCGTCCGACGTCAGCCCGAAGTTCCCGAACGAACAATCCGCCGGGGGCAACGGCGCTATGGCGCCGGCGTTGATCCTATTCTGAGTGTCGCAACCGGCTTGGGCGCTTTGGCTGCCGAACAGATTGGCCCCGAGCAACGCGCTTTCATCGCTGAACTGCTGGGTAAAGCCGCTCCACGCGGCGCGGGCGGTTATCGACGGCAAGAAGTCGCTCTTGACCGCCTTGGTGTTCCACGCGGCGGCGTCCTCCCTGGCACGAAAGGCGTTGAGCGTCGGGTTGTCCCGGTCCGCCAGGCCAAGCAGGGTCGGCAAGGCGAACGTCGGTTGGGTAACCTCGAACGTGGTCCGCATGCCGATGTTCTGAATGGCGATGGGAGGCCGAATGCCCATCTGGCGGAACAACTCGAGTTTGCCGGCGTTCTCGTTCTGCTCGGCCACGATCAGCGAGGATTCCGATTGCCCCTTGGTCGCTTCCGCTTGACGCACGTCCAGCAACGTGGCCTGCCCCAGCTGGAACCGCGCCTGGGCCAGGTCGAGGAATACTTGGTTGCGCTCCACCTGTTGTCGCACCACGTCCACCTGGGCGCTAGCCTGCAACACCACCAGATACTGGTCGGTGATGTTGCCCACCAGCGTGACGTCGGCATTGTCGATGTCAGCCTGGACTGCCCGCGCGTTGGCCTTTTGCAGCCCCGGCCCCGTTACCGTACGGCCGGTCAACGAATAATTGAGACCGAGGAAATAGTTGGAGCTGATGAACGCGGGAGACCGGTTGGTGAGGCCGCCGCCGAATCGCGATTCCCCCGTGCCCGTGTAGCTCATGCCACTGGATACCGAGAGGGACGGGAGAAACAGCGAACTCCAAGCGTTGCGCACCGCCCACGTGGCCGGTCCCTCGTCGTTGAGTACCTGCCGGTACGCCGGACTGGTGGCCCTGGCCTGATCGATGGCTTCCTGCAGGCTGAGAGT
>SMVY01000096.1 GCA_004357415.1 Gemmatimonadota bacterium | reverse complement strand
CGGCGGTCATCTACTTGTTCGCCGCGGGAGATACCGGGACGGCCATTGGGCTGACAATCTGGAACGCGGCGGTGGTTGGCAGCGTCGACAACGTTCTTCGTCCATGGCTGGTGGGCAAGGACACGCAGATGCCGGATTTGTTGATTCTTCTTGGGACCATGGGAGGGATCGTGTTGTTCGGGGCGGCGGGGATTGTGATTGGGCCGGTTATTGCGGCGCTGTTTGTTACGGTGTGGGAGATTTATGGGGAGGCATTTAAGGATGTGCTGCCGGCGCGGTGAGGGTGCTTACTCATTCTTGATTCTTGATTCTTGATTCCTGATTTGTGGAGAGTGGTTGCGGCCCTTTGCTCTAGAGTACGTACGCTGCATACGAAGAGGGCGACTAGTTCGTCGGCTTCTTTCAGCGCTTTGTGGAACTGTTCGTCCCTGAGGATGTGGAGCTCCTGGATGAGTTTTAGCCAGACAAGAGTCTCCCGGAGCTCCTTCAGGCATAGTTTTAACTTATGAGTGAAGTCTCGCTGTGATTCACCTGCTCGGGCTTCCGCGTAATTTGCCGCGGGTGAGGTGGCACTCCGCAGCAACTGGCTCGTTATATGGAGTCCCAGTCGGGTTGTTGGGAGTCTGTTTATGCAGCGACATATAGCCGCGCCGAACCGTACCAGACGATCTTCCAGATCTGATGCTGTGGTCACTTGAGGAAGCCCCGTTTGAGTCACTCAAGAATCAAGAATCAAGAACCAAAAATCACACCTGAAACCCGCACTCCGTACCCTTTCGCGCGGTCAAACCCCCAGACCGGAGCCACCATGACGCGCGCCATCGCCACCCTCGCCACCGTGCTACTGCTGCAGGCCGGGCCTGTTGCGTCCCAAGACCCGGGTAGCTACCGCGACCGGGTGCAAATCCGCCGTACGTCATACGGCGTGCCGCACATACTGGCTCAGGATCTCAGTGCCCTCGGGTTCGGCCTAGCGTGGGTGCAATTGGAGGACTACGGTACCGCTGTGGTGGTCAACTTCCTCCGCGCCCGCGGTGAGTTGTCCCAACACTTCGGCCGCGATTCGCTAGAGTCGGACTTCGAATTCAAGCGTACCTATCGGCAAATGCAGTCGACCTACGATCGGCTGCACGCCGACACCCGGGCGCTGTTTGAGGGGTTTGCCGCCGCCACCAATCGGTGGGTGGAGCTACACCCCGACGTTTACGGCGACTGGCTACTACCGCGCTTCAGCGGCCGCGACGCGGCAGCCCTGTGGGTGGACGAGACGGTGTATCCCCAATCGAGACGCTTTCGGCGAGCCCAGGATAGGCGACGCGCCGAGGCAGACTCGCTGCGACTCCTAGGCGCCGGTTCCAACGCTTGGGCCTTTGCTCCCAGTCGTACGACATCGGGTAACGCGATCCTCCTCCGCAACCCGCACCTCAACTGGCGTGCCGGATACTACGAGGCGCACATCACCGTGCCGGGTGTGATCAACTTCTATGGTGATTTTCGTATCGGCTATCCTCTCTATTTCAACGGCGGGTTCAACGACAATCTCGGCTGGGCCACGACCAACAACGATCCAGACCTCGAAGAGGTCTACGCTTTGGATGTGGACCCACGCTATCCGGATCACGTGCTGTTCGACGGCGGGTCAATCCCACTTACAAGAGTTCCCATCACCGTGCATTGGAAGAACGGTCCCGGACTGGCGAGTGAGACGCGGGAAACATGGGAGACCCCACTAGGGCCGGTCGTGGATCGCGGCGAGGGCAAGGTCTATGTGCTGCGCTCGCCTGGGTGGGGCGAGTATCGCAAAGCGGAGCAGTTTCTGCGGATGATGCAGGCCGCGAGTCTGGAGGAGTGGAAGGCCGCCATGCGCATGCGGGCCATGACCGAGTCCAACTTCACCTATGCCGACCGGGTGGGGAACATCTTCTACGTGTGGAACGCGACCATCCCGAAGTTTCCTCATCTCCCAGGGGCGGACACCACCGCGGTCGCGGTGAAACGAACGGGGGATCTCTGGTCGACACTCATCGCTTGGGATTCACTCCCCCAACTGCTCAATCCCGACGGTGGCTATCTGCAGAACGCCAACGACTCGTTCCACTTCACCAACCTGAACGAAATCATAGACTCGACGCGTTTCCCTCCTCCCTTTTCGCGCCCCAACCTCCGGCTGCGCTCACAGCTCAGCTTGGACTTGGTAACCGAACAGGAGCAGGTAAGTCTCGAAGACGTTCTTCGTCTCAAGATGTCCTACCGTATGCTGGCCGCTGAACGATTCAAGGACGATCTCGTCGCCGCGGTGCGTGCCACCGAGCCAACCGGTAACATGGCTCTGGCCGTTGACATCCTGGAGCGATGGGATGACACCGTGGCGCCCGACTCTCGCGGCGCAGTTCTCTTCGGCATGTGGTTCCTTGGCTCTGTGTCCGCGGACCCAGGGGACTCACGACCGTTCAGCGATCGGTGGCGAACCATTTGGGCGGAGCCCTGGAGTGCTGCGACACCTGTGACCACGCCGTCAGGCATCGCGGACCCCGAGCGGGCGGTTCGCGTATTCGAGACGGCGGTCGAGGAAACGCTCGCCTTGTTCGGCAGTCTGGATATCGCCTGGGGCCAAGTGCACCGCCTGCGCATGGGCGATCTCGATCTGCCGGTGGGCGGCTGTTCTGGGTTCTTCGGTTGCTTCCGGGTGCTGTGGTTCGACGATACGGATGACGGCAAGCAGGCTATCGCCGGTGGTGATGGTTGGGTCCTGGCCGTTGAGTTCACGCCCAATGGGCCTCGGGCCCGTTCGATTCTTGCATATGGCGAGAGCGACGACCCCGAGTCACCTCATGACATGGATCAGGCAGCGATGTTCGTTCGCGGGGAGTTTAAGGACGTGCGGTTCAGCGAGGAGGCGATCGGGGCGGACTTGGTGACAGAGTATCGACCAGGAGTAGGGAACAGGTAGTAGGCTTTATGGGGGGGGGTAACAAACCTGCACTACTCACTACCCACCGTTTCTCTCACTACGTTGTACTCTACCCCAATCACCAGAGCCATGGCCGAGACGTATAGCCACAGCAACAGCACCATGATGGATGAAAGTGAGCCGAAGACGGCCTCCAGCTGGGCCACCCGAGTGAGGTAGACGAGAAACCCCCACTTACCGATCTCGGTCATCCCCGTCGCCAAGAGCGCACCAGGCCACACCATCCTCCATGTCACCCCCACCGTGGGGGCCCACCGGTAGATCATCGCGAACACCAGAAACAGGATGGCGACGCTCGTGGCCCACCCTGTGAGCCGGGTCAGTGAATTACTCTCGAGGCCCAACTCTGACAGCCAAGAGGCTCTTGAGGTTGCGATGACAGCTGCACTACTGATCCCGATCGACACGACCAAGAGCGCACTGACCGCGAGGGCAAGACCCAGGTTGCGTAACTTGGCCTGGGGGAAAGGCCGGGTTTCACCTCCGACGATGCGGTTGATGGCCCTGGAGATGGCCCCGAACCCGGCGCTGCCTGACCATAGCAAGCCGACCAGCGCGACGATGCTCATCGGACCGCGCGAGCGGACGACGGCCTCGACGGTACTTCGAAGCAGGTCCGCGCTTGCCGGGATAGCGTTTCCAACGAACTGATCGAGTTGACTTGCGACCTCCGCCGAATCGAGCAGGAGACTCGCTCCGGCGATGATAGCCAACAGCAACGGGAAGATGGCGAAGGCAGCGAAGAAGGCGATCGACGATGCCAGGTCTACCACGCCGTCCTTGATGGAGCGTTGGACCGTCCGGCGGATGATGCGCCACTCGTACGCCAGGCGTTCCACGTTCTCACCTGCCTAATGGTCGGTTCGTCATAAACTCGCCGCCCACATCAGTCGAAAGGTCCACTGAGCTCCCGTCGACTCGAACACCCCGGAGTTGAACACCGGTGACACCAGGCTGGTCGTCTGGGCGTCGAACATGTATTGCACATCAACAGTCATTCGTCCCAGGGTGCTCCCCGGGATCAGGTAATAGCTGAACCCACCGGTGAGGGTCCGGAAGTCCGCGATGCCGGTCCCCCCCCGCTTGAATGGGTCGAGCGTCGGAACGCGAACATTCAGGACTCTACTTGGGCCTAGGTCAGGGTATTGCTGACAGACCGAACCTTCATGGCGATCATGGTCATAGTGATACCGGACATGAGCATGTCGATTCCGATGATCACGCCGATCACGACCTCGCTGGCGCTGGGCAGTTTGGCGAAAATGAGGACGGCTAGCACCAGCGATACGATACCGCTGAAAAGGAGGCCACCGACCCCAGGCACACCAGTGAGGGCCCTGGCAAACATGATCTTCAGTACGCCGGCGATGCCGATCACTATGGCCAGGATGACGGTGAGCGTCGCTAGGCCCTTATCGGGGTTCGTGTAGATCCACACGCCAACGCCGATGGTGAGGACTCCCAGGAGCACACGGAACAGGAAGCCGCCGCCGCTCCGGGCCATGAAGGCGTTCACCAAGTACATGCCGCCGTTCACGATGAAGAGAATGGCCACCAGCATGGTCAGCGCCATCCCCCCCAGGAGGGGGTTGGCGATCAGAACGATACCCGTGAGCGCCAGGACGACGCCGAGCACGACGTACCAAATCGAGCCCTTGCTGATTTCACCGGCCAACGCGCTCGCCATCGATGGTATACCGCCTTCAGGGTTTGTCATCGGAACCTCCGTTAGGATTCGGATCAGCCGGGAACAGCCAGGGAACTGCTTCGGCCCTTCGGTGATCGCCGGCTAGCATAACTCCTGAGCACGAGTTGTTCAAATACCTGCCCTCGAGCGGTTCTTCGCCGGGTACGAGGACCTGCCCTCAATGCTGTGCCTTGGATGCTCATGGCATATCCTTCTGAATGTTCACTGACCGAATGCTCACGGACGGCGTGTGGGGGTCCAGTCGCGGCTGGTCGCGGGCCCCGTGTCAACTCCGCTTCCTCCTATTACCGACTGGCGCCGGGGTATTCGAGCCGAAGGAAACCTGAAACTGGAATAGATCCCTCAGGTTCCACTCCGTGAGTTCGATGTCGCGTTGGTGGACCACGCGCAGCAGGCCGCCGGTGGGTTTGGGGCTATTGGGGATGAACACGGCTACCAATGGGTTGTCTGAATCGGTCTGATCGATGGTGCCCGTGATGACGCCCATCGTTCTCACCTCGGCGCTCGGCCAGGCCACGATCGCGACCTGGAAGCCGCTAGCATCATCGAGGGAGAATTCTTTCACCAAGCGATTCTCCCACTGGACGATCGCTTCTGCCACTTTGTACCGCCGGAACGACGGGTGCACGAAGCGGGTCATGATCCACCCCACGACCACAGGAACCACCAGGACGCCGCCGAGCGCCGCCACGGTGCTGGGCGGCTCTGGAAACAGCGCCTGGAGCCAGGAAACGAGTTGCTGCAGCCCGAGCAAAACGGCCGCGAGCACCGCGATTGTCAATGCCCCTCTGGTCCACATCCGGGCCCAGGCCTTTGCCGTACGCCCAGGCGGCTTGGGCATGGGTCCCCGCTGCTCACTGCTCATCGAACATCACCCCGAAGTCCCGCGCCATCGACACCAGCACCCAGCCGCGCGCCTCGGCCTCGTCCAGGCCGCGATCCAGCCGCCCAACGTGTGACTCCCGGTCGTAGGCGTACTCACGCCCGGCGTCATCATGATGCAAGAGGAGACCAAGACGGGCGCCGTCGCCGGTTGTGGTGTACTCCAGCATCTGGAAGTCGCCGTCGGAATTGCCGAACGCCAGGATGGGGCGTCGGCCGATGTGCAGATTGATGTTGACCGGCTTGCCGCCCTTGTCGTTGATACTGCCGAGTTTCGGCAACTTCATTATCCTCGGGTCACCCTCGTCATCACGGTATTCAGCCTGGGTACTGCTGCCAACCACCTGCTCGGGTGGCACCCCATAGGCATCTTCGGCGATAGACCTGAGGAACTCGATGCCACCACCAGACACTATCCACACTTGGAAGTCGTTGGCCCTGAGATAGTCGAGCAGCTCCATCATGGGCTGATAGGTAAGCTCTCGATAGAGCCGGTCGAAGCGTGGATGGCGAGCCGAGTCGAGCCAAATGCGGGAGGTAGCTCGGAAGTCGGTTGTCGTCATTCCCGAGTGGGTGGCGCCGATGATGGCCATCAGCTCGGGCATGTCAAAGGAAGCCATCGCAGCTTGGTCGTTGGCGATGACGGCACGGAACGG
>SMVY01000095.1 GCA_004357415.1 Gemmatimonadota bacterium | reverse complement strand
GCGTTCAGGTACACGGCCCTAACCGCGGCGGGTGGCGGCAGCAGCGGCGGTGCCGGCCAGGCGATGTCCGCCACGGGGCCACTGTCGACCGCCGCTGTCCCCTCCTGCGGAGCCAATTCGTCTCCCCAGTCGGCGGACGCCTGCATTGCCCAGCCGGTACCGGACGGGATAACACAGGCGATCAGAAGCAGAATATTCCGAGGAGTCATTGCCATCGAGATAAAAGATCCGGCAAACGGCATGCCGCGGCCCGGGAGCGGGAGCGGCCCAAAAACGGCCGCCTCGCCGCATGGTGGCGGCTCACGCAGCTCTCTCAGGTTGCCCCATCCGGGGGCGGACTGCAAGACCCCCGGCCGCCCTTGGTTTCATCCTTGGCCCGGGCTACGATTGAGGGACCGGTGGTTCCAGTCCCGACTCTCGAGGCGATCGCATGAAAATCACCATCGAATACTGCGTAGTCTGAAACTACCAGCCACGCGCCGCCGGTCTGGCGGCGGAACTGAAGCAGGCATTTCCCGACTGCGACGTCCAGCTGCTGGACTCGTCCGGCGGAGTGTTCGAAGTGGAAGTCGACGGCACGCTGGTCTTCTCCAAGAAAGCCCTCGGGCGCCACGCCGACTCGGGCGAGGTACTGGCTCTGGTCACCGACGCGGTCGGCTGATCCAGGGACGGCCACCACCAACATGCGCATAGCGATCTCGACCGGCGGCGGCGATGCGCCTGGCCTCAACGCGGTCATCAGGGCCGTGGTGCTCTCGGCCCACAATCTGGGATGGGAGGTTTTCGGCATCCGTCGGGGGTATCGCGGCCTGCTCACCGGCGAAGGCGTCATCCCGCTGGGGCCCGATGAAGTCCGCGGCATAACCCACACCGGCGGCACCATCCTGGGCACCACCAATCGGGGCAACCCGTTTCGCTGGGTCGAGAAGGACGACACCGGGTCCGAAATCGAGATCGATCGCTCCGACGAGTTGATTGCCAAGTTCAAGGATCGAGGGTTCGATGCCATGGTGGCCATCGGCGGGGACGGCAGTCTCCAAATCGCTTACCGGCTCCACCAGAAAGGGTTGCCGGTCGTCGGCGTTCCCAAGACAATCGACAACGACGTCGCCGGTACGCTCCGCACCTTTGGCTTCGACACGGCGCTCACGACGGCCACCGAAGCCATCGACAAGCTCCATCCCACCGCGGAAGCGCACGACCGGGTGATGGTGGTGGAACTCATGGGGAGGAATACCGGCTGGATCGCGCTGTACGCCGGCGTGGCCTCCACCGCCGATGTCATTCTCATTCCTGAAATCCCCTTCGACATCAACAAGGTGTGCCACAAGATCTGCGACCGGGAGCGGCAAGGCCTGCGGTACAGCATCGTCGTCGTCGCCGAGGGCGCTCGCCCCATCGAGGGAACGGAGGTGCTCGTCGAAGTCGATCGCGTCGGAGCGGCCGACCGGTTCGGTGGGATCGGGAGCCGGGTCGCCGGCGCCATCGCCGACATCACCGGCAAGGAAACCCGCAGCCTGGTCCTCGGTCACCTGCAGCGTGGCGGAGCACCCACCAGCTTCGACCGGCTCCTGGGCCTCCGATTCGGGACCGCCGCTGTCAGAGCCGTGGCCGACGGCGCCCTCGGCACAATGGTGTGCTACGACCCACCGGATATTGGGCGGGTGTCGCTGGCGGAAGTCGTCGGCAAACCCAAACTGGTCCCCCTCGATTGCGATACCGTTCAAACCGCACGACAGTTGGCCATCAACCTCGGTGACTGACTGAACCCCGTAGCACCTCCACCCGCTAACTCCGCGCCGCACCGACAATCGTGTTCCAACCCCAATCCGCTTTCGCCGGCAGTGCCTCCACCGGACGCTCCGGCCACAGAAACCGGGAGAGCAGGTAATAGCCGAAATCGGTCAGGATCGACTCGGGATGAAACTGGATTCCCCACACCGGATCGATCCGGTGGCGCAGGGCCATGATCTCCCCGTCTTCGGCCGTCGCTGTCACTTCCACGTCGTCAGGAACGGATGCCGGATCGACCACCAGTGAATGATACCGGGACGCCGTGAAGGGATTGGGCAGCCCGGCAAACAAGCCCACGCCGCCGTGGCTGATGGCCGACGTCTTACCGTGTCTGGGCTGCTTGGCTCGGACGATGCGCATGCCGTACGCGGCACCGATACACTGGTGACCCAGGCAGACACCGAGAATGGGTATGCGGTTGGCCAACCGACGGATCACCTCGACTGACACGCCGGCTTGTGCCGGAGTGCACGGTCCCGGGGAGATGATGATGTGACTGGGGGACAACCGGACCACGTCGGCCGTGGTGAGCGCGTCGTTGCGCACCACGGTAGACTCCTCGCCGAGTTCGGTAACGTACCGGGCCAGGTTGTAGACGAACGAATCGTAGTTGTCGATCAGCAGGATCATCTGACGGAGGCCTCGGGCGCGGCCTGCTCCGACAGGACTTGAATGAACGCTTGCGCCTTGTCGAGCGTTTCCCGGTACTCGGCGTCGGGGTCCGAATCGGCGACGATCCCGCCACCGGCGTTGAAGTACAGTTTGCCGTCTTCGGCGATGGCCGTCCGAATGGCGATACTGGTATCCATCGCCCCCCCGAACCCGACATAGCCGATGGCGCCGCAGTAGACGCTGCGTGCCGTGGGCTCCAACTCCGCGATGATCTCCATGGCCCGGACCTTGGGCGCGCCGGTAATCGAACCGCCGGGGAACACTGCGGCCAACAGCGTCAGGGCGTCCTCGCCGCCGGCCAGTTGTCCCTCTACGGTCGAGACCAGGTGGTGGACCGTCGGGTGGCTCTCCAGCGCGCACAGGGTCGGCACATGGATGGACCCAGCCCGGCACACCCGCGACAGGTCGTTCCGCAGCAGATCCACGATCATGACGTTCTCCGCCCGATCCTTCTCGCTCGACAGGAGTTCCTGTGCCAACCGGACATCGTCCGCCGGATCGGCGCCACGCGGCCGGGTTCCCTTGATGGGCCGCGTCTCGACCGAGCCATCCTGTCCCACCTTGAGGAACCGCTCGGGAGACACACTCAGTATCGCGGCCCTTCCGACCTCGAAGTATGCCGCGAACGGTGCCGGGTTGCGGCTCCGCAGCCGGGTGTACAGTTCGAACGGTTGACAGGGTAGCGGGGCGGAAAATTGCTGCGAGAGGTTCGCCTGGAAGATGTCGCCGGCCACAATGTAGTCTCGCACGCGCGTCACGGCCGCCCGGTAGTCGGCAGCCGAAAACGTCGAAACCACCCCGGCCGTTTCGACCGAACCCTGGTGGTCACTTGGCGAGAGACCCGGTGCCATGTCATGAACCGAGGCGGCCCCTGCCACCAGTTCCTTGATCCGGCGCAGTCTCGTCTCCGCTCGACGCCGGCGCTCACCTCTCGCGGCTGGAACACCGGTGGAGATGATCCAGGCATCCGCCGTCTCGTGGTCCCAGGCGATCACCCAGTCGTACAGCGCGAGCACGACGTCCGGCAACGATCGGTCGCGCCGGTGCGGTGCTGGGACGCGCTCGAGTGCCCCGGCGAACTCGTAGCCCAGGTAGCCTGCCAGGCCACCCTGGAACGGTGGCAACCCCGGAACTGGGTCGTTCAGGAATGGCCGCATGACCTCGCGGCCGGCCGCAAGCGCGTGGCCGTCGATCGGTGTCCAGGCGTCGTCGCCCGTGTGTGGTCGAGAGATTTCGGTTCGGGCACCGAATCCCCGGATGACCACCGGCGGGTCTGCCGTCACATAGGAGTATCGGGCCTGAGGGCTCCCCGTAGCCGAGCTGTCCAGCCACAGTGGGAAGGGGAGACGCCGGATTCTGGCAGCGCACGCGTGCGGGTCGGGAACTTCGGTGAACTGTTCGACTAGTGGCAACGCGGCGATGTTCAGCCTCCTTCGACGAACGGCCGAGTAGTCCCCCGCAATGGGGTGTCGGCCCCCGGCCTCCACAGCACGGTTTCATCGATCTTCTTTGCCATGGCCAGATCGGAATCGGTGACTCCGCCGGCACTGTGAGTGCTGAGGCTGACGATCACCTTGCCCCAAGTCACCATCAGGTCCGGGTGGTGATCCGCCGCTTCACACACGAAGCCGATCGCGTTGACCAGCATGAGCGTGGTCGGCCAGCCGTCGGTGCGGTATTCGTGATAGATCAGGTCTTCCCCGAATGACCAGCCGGCAAGCGCCGCCAGTTTCTCGGCAATGGTTTCAGCGGTGTAGGTCGCTACCGGTTTAGTCATGATCGGTCTCCGTTATCCTGTCGGGGAGGTACTTGGTATCGATGTGCGGCCTGCCGTCGTGGTACCGGGTGCGATCTCCACGGACGGCGTCAACACCACACGATAGCTGGCCGCCTGACCCGGGCTCTCCTCTACCTCGATCTCCAGTTCCGTCAGGTGGTCGAAACCGCGCCCCTCGATCTCGGCCTGCATCGTCGTGGCGAAGTACTCGGCCAGCATCTCTGCGGTGGTGTTGGTCACCGGCAGGAGGGCGCAATCCGAGCGCGGGAACTGGTAGCGCGGTGCTCCCAGGTAGATCACCGTCAGCTGGTCACCGGATTCTTCCAACGTCAGTTTGGGGCTGGCCGTCGGCAGGAGCACCTTGTGGTCGATGGCGTCGACCATCGGTCGGAGGATCTCCTTGAGCACGGCGAAATCGAGCACGAACTGGCACTCCGGATCCACCTGGCCGGTCACGGTAACTCCCACGCGGTAGTTGTGGCCGTGCAGTGATTCGCACTTGTGGCCCCGGAAGGTGATGAAGTGTGCCGAGGAGAACGAGAGGTAATCCTTGCTGACGGTTACCTGGAAATTGGCATTCACGGTCGCTGTCCTTCTGACCAGGATTGGCGGTTGGCACGCCGCACTCGGCGTGTTGCCGGAAAGGTACGGCCCGGGCTCACCTGACGGTAGGCTCCACCGCCCCCGAACTGGAACCGTTCGCGGTCGGGTTCCAACGGCGGCATATTTGCCGTCATGATTGCCAAGTCCGACCTCCGCGCCCGGGCCAAGACGGCGCGCGACGCCGAGCCCGATCGCGGTCCCAAGGAGGCGGCGATCGCGCTCCGGGTAGAGGAGCTACCGGAATACCGCCGGGCCCGGGTGGTTGCCAGCTACGTCGGCGTCAACAGCGAGGTCGCTACCCGGGGCCTCATCGAGGGTCGCCTCGCCCGCGGCGAAGCAACGGCGGTGGTCTATCGTCAGGATGGGGATCTTGCTCTGTGCCTGATCCAATCCCTCGACGAGCTGGCGCAGGCCTCGTTTGGGCTGTGGGAACCGGTCCCGTCCGTGGTGGCGGATGCTGAGCGCCACTACGCCCCGGAAGATGTGGACCTGTTTCTGGTGCCCGGCTTGGCGTTCGACCCGGCAGGGGGCCGGATCGGGTATGGCAAGGGGTATTATGACCGCCTGCTCGGCGCGGCCAGGCCCGGCGCCGTTTTCCTGGCACTGGCGTTCGAGTGTCAGATGGTGGATCAGGTCCCCATGTCGCCGCGCGACGTCCCGGTCAATCTCGTGGTGACCGAACGCGCTACCTACCGACCTCTGACCCCGCCTACCAAGGCCAAACCCCGCTCCAAGGGATAAGTCCGGATCTCGTCGGTTGTGACACCAAGCGGCAGGTCGCTCTGGTATCACTCGTCCGAATGTCCCCTCTACAGGACAGTTCCCGACGGTCGCCGCTGGCGATCGAGCCGCGTAACATGTTGTACTAAACAAACTTACCTAAATGGCATGGTACTCGCTTTTCGCTATGGCGGTAGCGGTACCGGGTGATTTCAAGGGAGGGTAGCATGCCAACGAAACCGATGCCTACAGCGGCACTTGGATTGATGCTGGTACCGGCCGGTGACGAGGTTCAGCGAATCTCCGCCGGCGC
>SMVY01000094.1 GCA_004357415.1 Gemmatimonadota bacterium | reverse complement strand
CACCCGGGCCAGATCGCGGAGTTTGACCAGGCTGCCGTTCTGGTTGGCCACGGTGATGTCGGCGAACTGCGCGGGGGTCTTGAGTTCTCCCAGCGAGCGGACAGTGAATTCCCGCTGACTCGACTCGATCCGGCCCGAGGGGATTTCCACGTTGCGCGACCGGATGGCCTCCTCCACGTCCTGCACCGTCAGCCCGCGCGCGGCCAGGGCCGTGGGCGACAACCAGATCCGCATGGAATAGCGGCGTTCGCCCGCGATGAACGCCCGCCCGACACCGGCAATCGTCTGCAACCGCGTCTTCACGATACGGTCGGCGATGTCCGACAACTGGAGGAGACTGTATCCCTGGCCCGAGAGCGCCAACCAGTAAAACGGTTGCGCGTCGGCGTCCTGCTTGGCCACGACCGGCTCGAGGACCTCCCGGGGAAGACGGTTCCTAACCCGGGCGACCTTTTCCCGGACGTCCTGCGCGGAAACTTCGATATCCCGATCCAGAGTGAACTCGAGCGTGATGTTGCTGCTCTGCTCGCCACTGACGCTGGTGAGTGTCCGCAGACCTTCGAGCGTGGCCAGTTCCTCTTCGAGGATATCCGTCACCGCCGATTCGACTACCCGAGGGTTGGCCCCAGGCAGGATGGTCGACACCGAGACGATGGGGGGATCGATATCGGGGAATTCCCGAACCGAAAGCCGGTTGTACGAGATGACCCCGAAGAGCACCAACGCCAGGCTCATCATGGTGGCGAGCACCGGTCGCTGAATTGAAATATCGGACAGAATCATGGAACCAGTTCCCGTCTTGCTGTTGCCGAGGTCGCCTGCAACCGGCGTCTCCACCCCGGAGTGCCGCTGACCCCGTAGATATACGGAGTCCACGTCCCCAGAGTTGCGATTCCACCGGCGGCACCCTTCACTTCACAGTTGTCGCCCGGCAACGAGTTACCGTGCCGCAGAGGCCGGGGCTTGCGCGCCGATTTGTCCGGTACACCCCCGGGGGAGCGGGAGAATCCAACGGAGCCCCAATGTATACGGGATGTCAGGCGCCGGGGAGAGCGCAGGGTGGCTCGGCGACCGGATGCAACCGGGCGGCGCGGGGGGGGAGCCGGCTAGTGCCGTCGCTAGTCAGGACGGGAGGCTTTACCTAGCTCTGGGACTTCTCCGGAAACCGGGCGTCGATCAGGGGGCCCGAGTACAGCAAGATCATGAAATTGACCATGACCCCGATCAGCGTCGTCACGAAGGCCAAGGCGCTCAACAACATGGCGACGCCGAGACCAGCCAAGACGATGACAATCCACTCCATGAGTTGCCTTCCCGAGTAAACCAAGAAGATTGAACGGTGGTAGAATACTCAGCCCCGGAGCATCCCGCAACCAATCGGGGCCCGACAGCGCCGCCCGCGGTGCTCCTATAGCCCAATCGCCGGAGGGAACCATGCGAACCGCTACCTGTATTACCGCCATGCTGCTGTTGGGAGTCGCCACGCTCCCGGCCCAGGAGAAGGACCCCGATCGTGGAGTGGCTGGTGGGGGTGACCTCCCCGCCGGTTGGAGCCTCCGGACGGACAAAGGCACTCATGAGGATCAGGTCAAGTTCGTCGCCATGGGTCAGGGGTACCACATCACCCTGGGCCCCCGCACCATCTTGTATCGTGAGGCGGATACCGCCTCCGGATCCTACACCGTGACCGCCAGCTTCACCCAGACGGAGGGGCCCCGCCACGCAGAGGCGTACGGCCTCATCCTCGGTGGCTCGAACCTCCAGGATGACGACCAGCGATACAGCTACTTCCTGATCAGGGGAAACGGACAGTTTCTGGTCAAGAACCGCGACGGGTCGAACACCTCCCCGGTCAGTGGCCCCTGGACCACCCACGCGGCGATCCAGCCCCAGGATGAAACCGGCAAATGCAGCAACACGCTTTCGGTGGAGGTGGGAGACAGCCAGGTGCGATTCCTGGTCAACGGCGAGGAGGTCTACGCCGGGTCGATCGACCAGTTCCAGACCGAGGGAATAGCCGGGATACGGGTCAACCACAACCTCGATCTTCACATCGGCGGATTTGCGGTGGAGCCAAGCTAGCGGGCGGCCTGATGCTGTTGGGCCTCCAAGACATGGTGCTCGAGCGCCCGGCGGGCCGCCTCGGCGACCTCCCCACCAGCCTCGGTGGCAATCCGCTCGAGCGCCCGTCCCGTCCCCCGGCCCTGGCAGACTGCCAGCGCCGCTACCGCCGCCAGGCGCTGGTCCTCGCTATACCCGCGCCGCCTGAACAGGGTCCGACGGGTGGTAGCAACGGTAGCGAGAACGGTGGCGGCCTCATCCGAGCCAATGGCTCCCAACACCTCGATCATCGCGGTCCGGGCGGTCGGGACCCGCTCCCGCCCCAGGGCCTGTGCCAAGGCCATGGTAACTCCCCTGGCCGCCCGACCACCGAGGGCCGCCGCAGCGGCCACCCGGACCGAGGCGTCAGGATCCGCCAGCGCCCGCAGGAGCGGCTCGACCGTGGTGGGAGCGTCGATGCTTCCCAACGCCGTCATCATGGCCCGGCGTACCCTGGGGTCACCGTGGTCACATTGGGCCGCCAGGGCAGCGACGGCGTCCGGCTTGCCCCTGCGCCCCAACAGGTCCGCCCCCAGGCGCACCTGGTACCAGTCGGGGCTTCTCAGCAGAGCATCCACTAGGGGGTAGCCGTCCGGCAACCTGGCGGCCAGGTCGCACAGAAACGTCTTGGGGCCAATCGACTCGGTCTCGGTAAGGGCGTCGATCACCACCTCGGCCGCGTCGCGGCCGACCCACTCGAGCACTTGGAGGACCCGGGGGCGTTCTTCCGGCACTCTGACGGCGTGGTTGATGAACGCCCGCAGGAGGGTCGGGGAAAGCATCCGTCTCCCGGCGATGGCCATCCGCCGGCGGCTGCCACTCGGGGTACGCCCGGCGAGGTGGGTCAGAGCCTGGGCCGCGTGCAGTGCTTCGGTCCACGACCCTCTCCGCTCGCTTTCCCGGATAGCCCGGGCAAGGTCCTGAAGCTCATCGGCGGAGCCTTGTGGCAAGCGAGGTGCCCGATCACCATCGTGGTCGAACCCCGTGACCAAGGGAATCTCGGTGTCCTCCACCGGCCTGCCGAGCCAAGGAGGGGTGGGGGAGCGGTTGGCCATCTCTCCGGGCGTAACGTCGACGACGAAGGACACATGGACCTTGTCGGTGACCGGAATCGGGCCGTGGTCGGCCGCCAGGGCACCGGCCAATTGCAGGAGCTCGTCGGCCGGGGCGTCGTGCCGAACCGTGATGGTTTCGACGCGACGCCGGTGCATACGGCCGAGGAGCCCCGGATCGTGGGACGTGCCCTCCAGCTCGACTCCCGCCTCCGTGACCACGCCGTCGCGGGGAACCTTGGCCCGGAGGGCACGCAGTAGCCGCCGCGTCTTGGCACCGCCATCGGGCCGGGTGCGCAGGTGGTCAATGAGGTTGGAGAACGCCTGCTCGAAGGAGGGTTTCGGGGGCACCGTTCACCTGGATGGAAGTCGCGAGCCAGGCTGAACAATCGCATGGAACGGCAGGATTGAGAAGGTCCGGACTCCGTCCGTTTGCACCGGTGAGCGGGCGGCGTTTGTTTGTGGAGATGTGGGAGGATTTCCGAACCGACGGCATGGCGGAATTGGCGCCGGCCATCTTGCAGGCCACCATCACAGTGCTGCTGGTGGTGCTGTGCTGGTACCTGTACCGGCGGTACCGCAAGCCGTACTTCGCTTGGTGGGCCGTGGCCTGGTCCGTGTTCACGCTCCGGATCGGGGCCATCATCACGTTCCTCAGTACCGGTCAGTCGCAGTGGCTCTACTGGCACCAGGTCATGACCGGTCTGACCGCGCTGGCGCTGCTGTGGGCGGCGCTGGTCTTCTCGCGCCAGCTCACCTGGCGCTGGCGCTATGTCCCGATCTTGTTCTTCCCGGTGGTGTGGTCGTACGTGGCGGTGTACCAGCTCGACAATTTCCTGCTGGCGGCCGGGCCGGCCGTGCTGTTCCTGAGCGGCGCCACCTTCTGGACCGGATGGGTATTCTGGCGCCAACAGCGGCTGGTTGGGGGTGCCGGCGTCGGATTGTTGGCCTGGGGCCTGATGCTGTGGGGGATCAACCACCTCAACTATCCGTTTCTGCGGGCCCGCGGCGTTCTCAACCCGTGGAGTTATTACCTCGACATCCTCTTCGAGTTGGCGATCGGCGCGGGAATCATGATCGCCGTGCACGACGACCTCCGCCGCGGCCTGTTCGCGCTGGCCACCCTGTCGGGCGATCTCCAATCGGGCCGGGACACCGACGACGTGCTCGACCGGCTCCTGGGGCGCCCACTGACGCTACCGGCGGTCAACGGAACCGCCCTGTTCATGAAGCCGGAAGCCGGCAACGGACGCGGCAAGTTCATCCGAGGGCGGGGCGCTTGCCACGACTGGGAGGGCCAAACGCCGGAAGGAGAAGTGTCGTCAGCCATTGAGCGTGCCATGCGTGACGGCCGGCCCCAGGTGACGTCGTCCCATTCGTCCCTGGGCACGGGCCACGAATTCGCTGCCTTCCTCCCGGTGCTCAGAGGCGCCGAGGTGACCGGGGTATTGGTGCTGGTGGGGAGCGCCCGCGATCCCTTTACCGCTCTCGACGAGGGGTTCCTCGCTGCCCTGGGGCAGCAGGTTGGGGCGGCCCTGGAAAACGCCGCCTTGTACCACTCGCTGCAGCAGCGAAACCAGCAACTGGCCCAGTTGTCGTCGCGCATGGTAGAACAACACGAGGAGGAGCGCAGCCGGCTCCGTCGTGAACTCCACGATGAGACCGCCCAGGTCTTTTCCGCGGTCAGGATGGAATTGGGTGTCATCCGGCAGCAGGCAACACCGCAGGTGGCCCAGCGTCTCGATCACGTCCTGGCGCTGACCGACACCGGCATCCGCAGCATCCGGAACGTGACCCATCGGCTCCGTCCCAGCCTGCTCGACGACTTGGGGCTGGCGCCGGCGCTGCGCTCCCTGACCAGCGAATTCGGTGAGCGGGCCGGGGTATCGGTTGACTTGGATATGCCGCAACAGTTGCCACCTCTTTCCAAGAACGCGGAATTGGCCCTGTTCCGCGCCATGCAGGAGGCGCTGTCCAACGTGCTGCGCCACGCGCAGGCGACACGTGTGCATATTACCGTTCGGGAAGAAGCCACCGTTCTGTCTTTGGCGGTCCGTGACGACGGCCACGGACCAGCCACCGATCCCTCGGCCGGTGGGATGGAACACATGGGATTGACGGGGATGCAGGAGCGGATCGGCGCCTTGGGAGGAACGGTCGCCCTCGAAGCGCCCGCCGAAGGCGGGTTCACCGTGAGGGTCGCAGTGCCGCTGACAGCTGGAGGCGAAACCACATGAGCCCACCAATTCGAGTCTTGGTCG
The DNA here is from genome assembly GCA_004357415.1 of Gemmatimonadota bacterium. Lineage (GTDB taxonomy): Bacteria > Gemmatimonadota > Gemmatimonadetes > Gemmatimonadales > GWC2-71-9 > N074bin45. Next base: position 2,312 of record SMVY01000094.1, on the reverse strand, counting down.
CCGACGATCACTCCGTTGTCCGCCAAGGTATCCGGCATGTCCTGGAGGGAGCCGAAGAGTTCACCATCGTGGCCGAGGCGGAGAACGGCAATGAAGTGGCGGAGTTGGTGGCGCAGAGCAAGCCCGATGTGGTGGTGCTCGACATCAGCATGCCGGGCCTGTCAGGGATCGAGGTCACAGCCGTCTTGCGAAAACGATTCCCCAAGTGCCGGGTGCTCATTCTCAGCATGTACGACAATCAGGAATACGTACTCGAGGCGGTCCGGTCAGGGGCGCACGGCTACCTCCTCAAGGACACCGCCGCTGACGATCTAGCCACGGCGATCAGATCGATCCATTCGGGAGAGGCGTTCTACAGTCCACCCATCGCCGCCAAGCTGGCAGCTGCGGTAAAGGGAGACTTCAGCGACAAAGATGACACCGGTGAATTGGCCAGCCTCACCACCCGCGAGCGGGAGGTCCTCCGGGGGATTGCCCGGGGGCTGACCAACAAGGACATCGCCACCCAACTTGGTATCAGCCCCCGTACGGTGGAGACCCACCGAGAGAGCCTGATGCGGAAACTGGGGATTCGTCACGTGGCGGGCCTGACCAAGCTGGCCCTGGAGACGGGACTCATAGGGTAGGGGCTAAGGGGGCTAAGGGATTGAGAGAGGAGAATCGGAGAGGGGTGCCTTGTCCCCTCTCCGACCCTGGCGCTACTTCACTTCGATATCACGGCTCTTGGCCCGCTCGGACTTGGGCAAGACGACCGTGAGCACGCCGTCGGCCTGCGACGCCTCGATGCTATCGACGTCGATACCCTTGGCAACGTTGAACCGTCGCTCGAACTTGCCGAAGTTGCGCTCGACACAGCATGCCCGGTCGGTGCTCTCGACGGTGGCACGCTGCTTCTCAGCCTTGATCGTCAGCACGTCGTTCTCGAGCGACACGTTCACGTCTTGAGAGGGCACCCCCGGCAGCTCTATGGTCAGCGTCACGGCGCTGTCGCTCTCGGAGATATCCGTGGCCGGCACCAGAACGCTATCGCCGGTGGTGAAGGCGGGAAAACCGGTGAGCCCGCCATCGAACAAACGGTCGAGCCGATTGAACGGGGCCAGGGCCGGCCGGGTGGTCCGCCGAGTGGGAATCAGCAACATGGAAACTCCTCCTTCTTGGGTGTATTGAGATCTATCGCCAATCGGCTCACACGCCGATGGGTCATTGACGACCACTGTAAATGCACTCCCCGTGCCTACCAATTACGCCATATTGACCCATATTCATGCCACTATGGCGCAAATGAGTGGCCAAGGGGACACCTAGCACAACCAAAGTGTTATATTGCTCTATAGTTGATTATTCCCAGAGAGGCTGGCCATGATCGAGTTCAACGACCAGACGGCGGACATCGTGGCCGACCGGTTCCGGGCGCTGGGCGATGCCACCCGGCTGCGCATTCTGAACACCCTGCGCGCGGGGGAGAGCACCGTCGGCCACTTGGTGTCGGAGACCGGTCTGGGCCAGGCCAATGTGTCCAAGCACCTGCAGACGCTCCACCGCCAGGGATTCGTGGAGCGGCGCAAGGACGGCACCCGGACGATCTACTGGGTGGACGATCCGGCGGTCTTCCAGCTGTGTGATCTGGTATGCGGCAAGATCCGCGATCACCTCGAACGCCAGCGCCAGGCGCTAGGCCAGGGCGCCGGGGGGTGAGCGAGCCGCCGGCGGCCGTCAGGCTCGACCGCTGGCTGTGGGCTGCCCGCTTCTACAAGACCCGGCCACTGGCCGTCGCGGCCATCGACGGCGGCAAGGTCCAGGTCAACGGCGACCGGGTCAAGCGCTCAAAGTCGATCAAGCGGGGTGACCAGGTGCGCATCCGGCAGGACCCCTACGAATACTTCCTGGAAGTCATGGAGTTGGCCGAGAAGCGGGGCTCGGCCGGCGTGGCCGCAACTTTGTACCGGGAGTCGGCCGAATCCCTGGCGGCACGGGAGGAACTCTCCTTCCGGATGAAGCAGGCGCAACCGGCGCGGCTCCACACCCAGGGCCGGCCCAGCAAGAAGCAGCGCCGGGATATCCGCAAATGGAAGGGGCGGGACGACGGCGGAGACAGCCGGTGCCCCCCCCCCTGGTCCCCTCGCTACCCTTCTTCGACGTAGATCGCTCCGCCCCTCCGGCGAAACTCTGCTGACTTCTCGCGCATGCCCTTCTGGCGTTCCTCAAGTTGGGCGGCGTAATCCCGTACGTCCTGGGTAATCTTCATCGAGCAGAACTTGGGACCGCACATCGAGCAGAAGTGCGCCACCTTGGCGCCCTCGGCTGGGAGGGTT
>SMVY01000093.1 GCA_004357415.1 Gemmatimonadota bacterium | reverse complement strand
GTGGATGCCCGCGTCGTGGAACGCTGGCGGGCCGGCGACGAACGGCCAGAAATCGTGGATAACGAACTCGCTTGGAAGTTGTCCGTGGGTGTGAGTGGGACCATAGAACTCCCGGCGCTTTTCGAGCGGATACTCTGAGGCGGGGTGGCGGGGAAGTCTTGACTTCCCCTCCTTGCCCATCTTCTTCGCCCGGGCCAACTTCCCCCATAATGAACCTGGACCACCTCCTCGCCGGCCTCGAGGCACGCAACCCTGCCACCCTCGCCCGGGCCATATCCATCGTCGAGAACGCCCGCCCAGGCTTCGAAGCCCTCCTCTCGGCCATCCACCCCAAACTGGGCCGGGCTCGCCGGATCGGCATCACCGGGCCGCCCGGGGCGGGGAAGTCCACCCTGACCGAGTGCCTGGTGGCAGCCTTTCGGGCTCAGGACCTGACGGTCGCAGTGGTGGCCGTCGACCCCACCAGCCCGTTCACCGGCGGCGCCCTCCTCGGCGACCGCATCCGCATGGAGTCGATCGCCCTCGATGACGGGGTGTTCATCCGCTCGATGGCCACCCGCGGCTCCCTCGGCGGCTTGGCCACCACCACCCGCGAGGTGTGCGACCTGCTCGACGCGGCCGGGTTCGACCGTATCCTCATCGAAACCGTAGGCGTGGGCCAGTCGGAACTGGATGTAGCCGCCATGGCCGACACCAGCGTACTGGTGCTGACGCCCGAATCGGGCGACGGCATCCAGACGCTCAAGTCGGGCATCATGGAGATCGCCGACGTGTTCGTGGTCAACAAGGCCGACCGGTCCGGGGCCGACCGGCTGCGGCAGGAGCTCGAGGTAACGCTGGGCATTCGCAAAGGCCGCGCTTTCCGCAACATTCCCGCCCACCACGGGGCGCTCGAATCGGGTCCGGCCGCGCCCGAACCGGACAATGCCGAGTGGCGCCAGCCGGTGTTGGGCACGGTGGCGGTGGAGTGCCAGGGCGTCGACGAGCTGACGGCCAGCCTGGCGGAACACTGGGAGTGGCTGGAGGCTTCTGGTACCTTACGGGAGCGGCGCCGGCGCCGGATCAGGGACCGCACGCGCGCCGTGGTCAACCGGGCGGTGAAAGCATGGATCTGGTCGGACACCGAGGCCGACCGCCGGATCGAGGCGCGGCTGGACGAGGTGGAACGGGGAACTGTGAGTCCGTACGACGTATCGCACGAAATTCTGGACGGCTTGAAACAGGGCATGAAACTATGACGGCGATCAACGACGAACACGACGGCCGCTCGATGGCCGAACGCCTGGCGGCACGGGACGAGGAGATCGAGCGTCTCGAAGCGGAACTGAGTGCCTGGCGCGAGCAGGCGGCCGGCCTTCCCACCCGCGATGACGGCGAGTTCACCTCCGTCTCCGGGCGCGCCGTCGAGCCGCTCTACACGGCGTTGGACGTGTCTGACAAGTTACAGGAAAACCTGGGGCTTCCCGGACAGTACCCGTTCACCCGCGGCGTCCATCCCACCGGCTATCGGGGCAAGCTGTGGACCATGCGGCAGTTCGCCGGGTTCGGCACCGCCGAGGACACCAACGAGCGCTTCAAGTTCCTGCTGTCGCGGGGCCAGACGGGGCTGTCGGTGGCGTTCGATTTCCCGACCCTCATGGGTTACGACTCCGATTCTCCGCGCTCCGAAGGCGAAGTGGGCAAGTGCGGCGTGGCCATCTCCAGCCTGGCCGACATGGAGACGTTGTTCGACGGCATCCCGCTCGACAAGGTGTCCACCTCGATGACCATCAACGGTCCGGCCGCCATGCTGTTCTGTTTCTATGTCGCGGCCGCCGAGAAGCAGGGCGTAGACATAGCGAAGCTGCAGGGCACCATCCAGAACGACATCCTCAAGGAGTACGTGGCCCAGCACGCCTGGGTCTATCCAGTCGAACCGGCCATGAAGATCATCGTGGACATGTTCGAGTGGGCCTCGGAGCACACGCCCAAGTGGAACACCATTTCCATTTCCGGCTACCACATCCGCGAAGCGGGCGCCACCGCCACCCAAGAGCTGGCCTTCACCCTGGCCAACGGTTTCTCCTACGTGCAGCACGGGATCGACCGCGGGCTCGACGTCGATCAGTTTGCCCCGCGGCTCTCCTTTTTCTGGGACGTGCACAACGACTTCTTCGAGGAGATCGCCAAGATGCGGGCCGCCCGCCGCATCTGGGCCCGCCACATGCGCGAGCGCTTCGGGGCCAAAGACCCGCGCAGCTGGAAGATGCGGTTCCACAGCCAGACGGCCGGCGTTTCGCTCACCGCGCAGCAACCGCACAACAACATCGTGCGCGTCGCCTACCAGGCCATGGCAGCGGCACTTGGAGGCACCCAGTCACTCCACACCAACGCCTTCGACGAGACGCTGGCGTTGCCGACCGAGGAGTCGGTGCGCATCGCCCTCAGGACCCAGCAGGTGCTGGCCTACGAGACGGGCATCACCAACACCATCGATCCCCTGGCCGGTTCCTATTACGTCGAAGCGCTGACCGACGAAATGGAACGCGAGGCCGAGGCAATCTTCGCCGAGATCGACGCCCAGGGCGGCGTCACGGCCGCCATCGAGAAGGGCTGGCTCCAGCGGCAGATAGCGCAGTCGGCGACGCAGTTCCAGCGCGATGTCGAAGACGGCCGGCGCCTCATCGTCGGGGTCAACGCCTTCACCGAGCACGATGAACCGGACGTTGAAATCCTCACCATCGGCGAGGATGCCGACCGGGTGCAGCGTGAGCGTCTGGCCGAGGTGCGCGCCCGGCGCGACCAGTCCCAAGTCGAGACGTGTCTGGCCGCCCTCGAGTCGGCCGCCGTAGCCGAGCAGAACATCATGCCCGCCATGCTGGATTGCGCCCGTGCCTATTGCACGCTCTACGAAATCCGTCATCGCCTGGAGGAGGTCTATGGGGCCTATCGAGAACCGGTATTCTTCTAGCTCACCTCACGTCACCCGCTGAACCACGGACAGCACACGATGGCACACGCAACCATGACCAACGATGGGGTCCAACCCCAACTCGAGCGTCTCAATAACTTTCGTGCCGGACGGAACCGCGTCGTCACCTGTTACCTCAAGCTCGAACCTCGCGACCGGACCCGCGGCAAGTATCTCATCAAGGTAAAGAACCGGATCAAGACCGTCAGCGAGTCGCTCGACGACTCCGGCCTGCCGCGCGCGGTACGCGAGGCGGTTCGGGCCGACCTCGCCCGGCTGGACGATTTTCTCCAGCGCCCCGGCAACCTTCCTGCCACCAGGGGCCTGGCCGTATTCCTGTGCGGACCGCTCGACCTGTTCGAGGTGGTGCCGCTGCCCAAGGTGTACCGTTCACGGGTGGTGGTGGATCGCCATCCGCTGATTCGCGAACTGGCGGCGGTGGAGGACGAGTTCGGCCGGCTGCTGACGGTGGTGGCCGACCGGGCCGTGGCCCGCATCTTCGAAGTCACCGCCTTCGACGTCACCGAAGTGGGCAGCTTCGAGGCCGGCAACGCCCGCACCAAGCGGTTCAGCAGTCAGTCGGGCCGCTGGGGCGAGCACAACTACAACAATCGCATACGCCAGGATAAGGCCCGCCACTACGAGGCCGTCGCTCGCGCGTTGTTCCAACTGAAGCAGCAACAGCCGGTGCGGGGCATCGTGCTGGCCGGCCCGGGAAAGGAAGCCGGGGCGGTGGAGCCGTTCCTCCACGCCTACGTGGCCGACCGGGTCATCGGCACGGCCAAGCTGAACCCGCAGACCGCAACCGCGGCCGACGTCCGCGAGGCGACCCTTACGGTCAGGGAAGCGTACGAACGGGAATCGGAGCGGCTCCGAGTGGAAGAAATGATCGACGCCGTCGGCAACGGCTGGGCCGTCAACGGCCTTCCCGGCACCCTTCGCCGGCTGGCCCGGGGCCAGGTGCAGACGCTCCTGGTCGACGCCGAGGCATACATGCCAGGGTTCAAGTGCAACGCCTCAGGACGCCTGGCCGCCGACGCCAGAAGCTGCCGCTTGGAAGGCGACGCCGAACCGGTGGTCGACCTGGTCGACGAAGCCATCGAAGAAGCCCTGCGGCAACACGTGCAGGTGGACGTGGTCTACGAGCCCCGCGCCAGGAACGCGATCGAGGGGCTGGCCGGACTGCTGAGGTTTAGGTGATTGACCGGAGTGGCTGGAAGGGGTGAGATTGGGCAGAGCCTAAAGAAAGAGGGCTAAAAGGGCTAAAAGGGCTAAGAGGGACTAGATGGCTAAGACTCTCACCTCACGACTACGCCCAACGTCCGACGTCCTTAGCTCTCTTTGCCCTTTTGGCCTAGCCTTTTAGCCCTCTTTTCCCTCTTAGCCCTCTTAGCCCCATTATGATGACCGAATCGAATACCCTATCCCGCCCCATCCGCATCCTGGTAGCCAAACCCGGCCTAGATGGTCACGACCGCGGCGCCAAGGTGGTGGCGGCGGCGCTACGCGACGCGGGCATGGAGGTCATCTACACCGGGTTGCACCAGACCCCGGAGATGATCGCTACCGCCGCCATTCAGGAGGACGTGGACGTGGTGGGATTGTCGATCCTGTCGGGCGCTCACATGACGCTGTTCCCCCGGGTGCGCGATCTCCTGGTGGAGGCGGGGCGAGAGGACATCCTGGTCACCGGGGGTGGCATCATCCCGGACAAGGACATCGAGGCTCTCGAGGGCCTCGGCGTTGGACGGCTGTTCGGTCCCGGGACGCCGACCGCGGATTTGATCGACTACATCCAGCAATGGGCCGGCGCGAACCTCACCGAATAGACGGGCGTCTGTGACACCTCAACAACCAAAATCCAAGCCCACCCGCCTGCGCGAGTTGACCGACGAGTATCGTGCCATCGCCGCTCGACTGGAGCAAGGGGGCGGCGATAAGCGCATCGCGCGGATGCACAAGCGCGGACAGTTGGCGCCGCGCGAACGGCTGCAGCTGCTGCTCGATCCCGACACTGTCTGGGTGGAGATCGGCCTGCTGGTGGCCTACGACCAATACGACGGGCAGGCCCCGGGAGCCGGGGTAATCACCGGGGTCGGCGTGGTTGAGGGGCGGGAAGTGGTGGTGATCGTCAACGACGCCACGGTCAAGGCGGGCGCCTGGTGGCCGGAGACGATCAAGAAGATGCTCCGGGCCCAGGAAGTGGCCATGCGGCAGCGCATCCCCATCATCTATCTGGTCGACAGCGCAGGGGTGAACCTGCCATACCAGGGAGGCGTCTTCCCTGGGCAGTACGGCGCCGCCCGGCTGTTCTACTACAACTCGATCATGCGGCACTTCCTGCACGTGCCCCAGATCGCGGCGGTCATGGGGAGTTGTATCGCCGGCGGGGCGTACCTCCCGGCACTCTCTGACGTGATCTTCATGGTGGACGGCACCAGCTTCATGGGGTTGGGCGGGCCCAATCTGGTCAAGGGCGCCACCGGCCAGACCATCGACGCCGAATCGTTGGGCGGTGCCGCAACCCACACGCAAATCAGTGCCGTGGCCCACTACCAGACGGCCAACGACAAGGAATGTCTGGCACGGGTGCGGGAGTATGTCGGCCGCTTGCCGCGGCACGAGGGCGTGCGTCACAGCCTGAAGGAGAGCGCCCCTCCTGCCCGCGACCCGTTGGCGCTGTACGATCTCCTCCCCAAGGACCATCGCATGTCGTACGACATGCGGCAGGTGCTCGACTGCATCCTCGACGGCGGAGCGCTGGCCGAGTTCCAGCCCGAGGTGGCCAAGGAGATGATGTGCGGCCACGGCCACATCGAGGGGCGCCCGGTGGCGGTCGTCGCCAACCAGCGGGGCATCATCAAGGGCAAGGATGGGGAGCGACCGCGATTCGGCGGCATCGTTTACACCGAGAGCGCCGAGAAGGTGGCCTATTTCATCGAAACGGCGAGCCGGGAACGGATCCCCCTGTTGTTCGTTCAGGACGTCAGCGGGTTCATGGTCGGGCCTGAGGCCGAGCACAGCGGCATCATCCGCGCCGGCGCCAAGTTCGTCGAAGCCATGGCAACGGCGGTCGTGCCCAAGATCGTTCTCACGGTCAATCACGCCTCCGGCGCGGGCTACTACGCCATGGCGGGCCAGGGGTTCGATCCTGACTTCATCCTCAGCTGGCCCACCGGCCGGATGGGTGTCATGGAAGGCGAGGCGGCGGTCATGGCGGTGCACGGCGCAGAGATCGAAAAGGCGCAGCAGGCCGAGTCAGCACTGCCGGAAGACGTGCAGCAGTCGGTCGACGCAATGCGGGCCGACTACGATCAACAGCTCGACGCCAAGTACGCCGCCGCCAGAGGTTTTGTCGACGCCATTGTCACGCCGGAGGACACCCGTGACTACCTGGCCTTCCTCCTCCGCGTTACCAGCAATTACGCCGGCCCGCACATCGGGCCTTTCGTGCTGCCTCCTATCGACGCCGCGCTGAACCGGTGATCATCCGAGCAGCGCGTTTCACCCGGGGCCGCCTCGTGGCCCTGACCCTCGTCTGCCTGGCATGCAGTCGGGGCACCGCCGCCGGCGCCGCGGCGGATCCCGCTCCAAACACCGGTCCCGAGGACCACGCATCGCCCCCTCAGGCCGACCCGATCCCCATCGAGCCCGCCCGCGAGGCGTTCCTCAGCGGTTGGATGCCGCTCGACCCTACCGGGGTGCCGCGGTTCGCCGAGCGATATCCACAGTACGACGGCCGTGGGGTGATCATCGCCATCCTCGACAGCGGGCTGGACACCGATGTGGCCGGGTTCCGCACCACCAGCACCGGCGACGCCAAGGTGCTCGACCTGCGCGATTTCTCGGGCGAGGGGCGGATCCCGCTCGACCCGGTCACCGCCACAGGCGAAGGCGACGTGGTCACCGTGGGGTCGCGTTCGCTCACCGGTTTCGGGCGGGTGGTGAGCCATAGCATATCGCAGGAGTACTTTGCCGGGCGCATCGCCGAGATCCCCCTGGGGACCCCGCTGGTGGTCGATCCCGAGGCGCCGCCGGGCTCCGACCTCAACGGCAACGGCCGGTACCAGGACACCCTGGTGGTGATCGTGACCCGGGCGCAAAACGGCTGGGTGCTGTTTGCCGATACCGATGGCGACGGATCGTTGAGTGACGAGCGGCCGGTTCACGACTACCTGATGGGGCACCAGACGTTCGGCTGGGCGACCGGGCCGGACGGTCGCCCGCCGCTGGCGATCGCCGCCAACTTCAGTGAGCATGAGGGCCGGCCGGTGCTCGGCCTGATGTTCGACACCAGCGGCCACGGCACCCACGTGGCCGGTATCGCGGCCGGCCACGACATGTACGGCATCGAGGGTTTCGACGGCGTCGCCCCCGGTGCCCGCCTCCTGGGTCTGAAGATCGCCAACAACGCCCGCGGCGGGATCACGGTCGACGGCAGCATGGAGCGGGCCCTGGCCTACGCCGTCGCCTTTGGCGAGCGCCGCCGAATGCCCCTGGTCATCAACCTGAGCTTCGGCGTCGGCAACGAGCGGGAAGGATCGGCCACCATCGACCGGTTCATCGATTCGCTCCTGGCCCGACATCCCGGCGTGGTGATGACGGTGAGCGCCGGCAACGATGGGCCGGGCCTGTCCACCATGGGCTTTCCCGGGAGCGCCCTGCGGCCCATCACCGTCGGCGCCACGTTCCCCTTGGTGTTCCTGGCGCGGCCGGCCAACGGCCCGGTGCCGGAGGACCCCATGGCGTTCTTCAGCGCCCGGGGTGGCAAGCTGGCCAAACCCGACGTCGTGGCCCCCGGGGTGGCGTACTCCACGGTGCCGCGGTGGGACACCGGCAACGAGCGCAACGGCGGCACCAGCATGGCCGCGCCCCACGTAGCCGGCCTGGCCGCCCGGCTCCTCTCCGCCGCAGCGGCCGAGGAAACGAGTGTCGCAGCGACTGCCGTAAAGCGTGCGCTCATGGTGACAGCCATGCCACTCCCCGGAAACTCTTTCGTCGACCAGGGGACCGGCGTCCCCGACCTCCCCAACGCCTGGCGTTGGCTGCAACAAGCTGTCACCGGGGGCGACGGGGGCGAGACCGGCAAGCCGGGTACCACGGTGGCACATTGGACAATTATTGAGGAACAGTCCGGCACCGCGACGGAACAGGTCAACATCCCGGCGGTGGCGGCGATGGGCCCATGGGATATCGAGACCACCGCGCCCTGGGTGGAACGTCCCCATTCGGCCGGTTCGGCTGGCGGCTTTCGATTGGATTTTGCCGCCCGGCGTGACTCCATCGCCCCCGGGACGGCCCGAACGGCGTTGATAACCGGATGGGGCGGCGGCGAGGGGGGCGCCGATCGGAGCGGCGGTCCCGTGTTTCGCGTTGTCTACACCGCCGTGAATCCG
>SMVY01000092.1 GCA_004357415.1 Gemmatimonadota bacterium | reverse complement strand
CTCAAAGCCCTTGTGGACTAACGGCACCACTACCCTGGTAGTGACGCGGTGGTGGGGCGCCCACGGCAGAATCACCAGCGGCGTGGTCACGGTCGTCGCGTCTCCCCGCCGGCCCACCATGGTAAAGGCACGGAGTCCCCGTTCCTCGAAGGCGGTTGTCAGCGCCGATTCGGTGTGGAACGGGAGCCCTTGGGCCTGTGTTGCAAACGGGATCGCCAGCAGTACCGCCGCGAGCGATGCTCGGATCACGTGGTCTCGTCGCGTACGATTTCACGTAGGCTGAATCCTGCGTCGGTCACGGTCTCCTTCAGGATCTCGTCCGAAAGCACCTGTCCCTCGACTTCGCGGATCTGGACCAGACCGTCGCTGATTCGTACCACCACCGAGTCGACCGCATCGAGCGCGGTCAAACGCTTCTCCAAGCCGTAGGCGCAGAAGGGACAGCTCATGCCATACACCCGCAACGTCACGGTGGTGCCGCCCAGCAAGGATTCGGGCAGCACCGCTCCGGGATCGTTCTTCACCGAGTCGGCCGTCTGGGCAGCCGCCGGGGCGGCCATGGTCATGGCCCCCAGGGCGGTCAGCCCCAGGACCAGGTTCTTGGCCTTCTTGCCTAGTGACATGGTATTCTCCTGCCTCACTTGGACTTACCGAGCGTAGCGTCGAATCGTGCCACGCTCGATCGGTTGACGGTTCAGTGACCTGGAACCAAGATACAGCTTGGAGCGTACTCCAAGGTCAAGAGGCTGTCTCTGCCACTGCGAGATCGAGGATCGGGACATGCGAATCGGTGATCTGGCGTTCCGGACCGGGCTCTCGACGGACGCCATCCGCTACTACGAAAAGGAAGGCTTGTTGCCGTCCCCCAAGCGAGCCGACAACGGGTACCGCGATTACGGGCCCGAGGCGGTGGACGACCTGGAATTCATCCGCAAGGCTCAGGTCACGGGGCTCCGTCTGAAGGACATCCGAGAGGTGTTGGACATCGTGTCGGGCGGAAGCCCGCCGTGTGATCACGTACGCTCGGTCCTGCGGGAGCGCTTGGAGGACGTGGACCGCAAGCTCGCCGAACTGAAGGCACTCCGCACCACGCTGCGGCAGAGCCTGGTTCGGCTGGATGGCGCACCTGCGGAAGCTGGTTGTCGCTGTGCGGTGATCGAGTCGGCGTAATACCGCTGCATCCGTGAGTCGGCTTCCTTCGTTGGGCAGCATCGCCATGTCCGACACTGAACAGCCCGCCGGGTGGCCCGGCCAGAGCCCCTTCTGCGCTCGACTCGTAACGAGTTCCGCACAGCGGTTCCTCACAGAGCCTCCACGGTCCTCGAGAGGCTTCTCCGGCGCCACAAGTAGTACAGCACCGGTATCACCACCAGCGTCAACACCGTCGATGTCACCATGCCGCCGACCATCGGTGCGGCGATCCGCTGCATCACCGATGCCCCGGTCCCATGGCCCCACATGAGCGGCATCAGTCCGGCCATGATTGCAACGACCGTCATCAACTTGGGCCGCACCCGAGCTACCGCGCCGTGGTCGATGGCGTCGACCAACGCCGCCGCCGTCACCGGACCTCTTGCCACCGCGGCGTGCCAGGCCTGATCGAGGTACAGCAACATGATCATGCCGGTCTGCGTTGCCAATCCCGCGAGACCGATGAAGCCGACGGCCACCGCCACCGAGAGGTTGTAGTCCAGGAGCCAGAGCAACCAGACGCCCCCGACGAGAGAGAAGGGCAGCGACAGCATGACGATACCGACCTCCACCAAATTGCCAAAATTGAAGTACAGCAACAACGCGATAATGGCGAGGGTAAGCGGTACGGCCACATACAGTCTGCGGGCGACCCGTTCCATCGCTTCGTACTGGCCGCTCCACTGCAGCCGGTACCCCGGCGGCAGGGTGATGCTGTTCTCGACCAGCTCTCGTGCTTCGGCCACGTAGCCGCCCACATCACGGTTCCTGACGTCAATGAACACGGTACCGACCAGTTGGCCGTTCTCGCTCTTGATCATCGGTGCCCCCGTGGCGTACCGCACATCCACCAGCCGGGTGAGCGGTACCTGGAACCCGGCTGGGGTGGCAACGAGAATACGGTCCAGCCGGTCGGGATTTTCCCGAAACGCTCTGGCGTAGCGCACTTGTACCGGATAACGTTCCCGGCCTTCTACCATGGTGGTGATGTTCCGCCCGCCGAGGACGGTAGCGATCGTCTCCTGCACATCACCCACGGCGATACCGAATCTGGCGAGCGCATCCCGATCGGGAACGATGTCGAGATAGCGGCCGCCGAACGAGCGCTCGGCATAAATACTTGCCGTTCCCGGCACCGGGGCCAGCAATTCCTCCAACTCGGCGCCGATGGACTCGATGGTGGCGAGGTCCGGGCCGAAGACCTTGATCCCCAACGTGGTGCGGATGCCGGTCGAGAGCATGTCGGTCCGGTTTTTGATAGGCATGGTCCAACTGTTGATCAGGCCGGGGAAGCGCAGCGCGCGGTCCATCTTGGCGATTAGTTGGTCCTGGGTTAGCGGTTCGGGCCAGTCCGCGGGATCGCGCAGGTTGACGATCGTTTCCACCATCGACATCGGCGCTGGGTCCGTCGCGCTCTGGACCCGTCCCGCCTTGCCCCACACCGACTCGACTTCGGGGAACGTCATCAGGATACTGTCTTGCTTTTGCAGCAACCTGCGTTGGGTCGCGATCGACACGCCCGGAATCGAGTTGGGCATGTACATGAGAGAGCCTTCGTCCAGTGGGGGCATGAACTCGGTGCCCAACTGACGGAGGGGCCAGGCGGTCAGGACGATGACTCCCGCCGCACCCAGCAACACCCAGTTGCGCCATCGGAGGGTCCAATGGAGGACCGGCCGATAGAGAGCGATCGCGATCCGACTCACTGGGTTGGCGCTTTCGGGACGCAGTGGGCCTCGAATGAACAGCCCCATGAGGACCGGGACGATGGTGATCGACAGGAGGGCGGCCGCGGCCATGGCGGCTGTCTTGGTCAGGGCGAGCGGCCGGAAGAGCCGCCCTTCCTCCGCCTGAAGGGTGAAGATCGGGAGGAACGACAAGGTAATGATTAGCAGCGATACAAATAGCGTCGGTCCGACCTCCCGGGCGGCCACCGTCACCAGCGTCCACCGAGGACGATCGGGCTCGTGCTCCACGTGCTTGTGGAGGTTCTCGATCATGACGATGGCGGCGTCGATCATGGCCCCGATGGCGATGGCGATGCCGCCGAGCGACATGATGTTGGCGTTGACGCCCAAGACGCGGGTGGCGGCAAGGGCAAGGATGATCCCCAGCGGGAGGGTGGCGACCGCCACCAGCGCGCTGCGGAAGTGGAACAGGAACAGGGCGCTCACCAGGGCGACGATGATCGATTCCTCGATGAGCGTTCGGACCAACGTGCCCGCGGCACGACGGATGAGCTCCGAACGATCGTAGGTGGGCACGATCGTCACGCCGGGCGGGAGACCAGCCGACAGTTCCTCGAGTTTTGCCTTGACCGCGTTGATGACCTGGAGGGCGTTCTCCCCTTGACGCATGATGACGACGCCTCCGACGGCCTCTCCCTCGCCATTCAGCTCCGCCACACCCAGACGCAGGTCCGGACCGATGGTGACGTCGGCCACGTCATCCACCCGCACCGGTACGCCCTGGTCGGTCGCGGTGATGGCCAACGATGCGATGTCGGACACTCCCCGCAGATATCCCCGGCCGCGGATCATGTAGTCGCCGCCCGCCACCTCTACGGTCCTGGCGCCGACGTCTCGATTCGATGAACGGATGACGCTGACCACCTGTTCCGCCGTAACTCCGAATGCCAGCAGCTTGGTGGGATTCAACAACACCTGATACTGCTTGACGTAGCCGCCGACGCTGGCCACTTCCGCCACCCCCGGCACGCCCTGCAGGCCGAACCGCAGGTACCAGTCCTGGATCGACCTCAGTTCATCGAGGCGATAGCCTGCGCCCTGCACGGCGTACTGGAAGACCCAGCCGACGCCGGTTGCGTCGGGTCCCAACCGGGGGCGCACGCGATCCGGCAGGTCGGCCGCCGCACTGTTCAGAAATTCCAACACTCGGCTGCGGGCCCAATAGAGGTCGGTCCCTTCATCGAACAGGACATAGACGAAGGACAGGCCGAACATCGACTGCCCCCGGACCACACGGGCACGGGGAACGGTGAGGAGTGCGGTGACCAGTGGATAGGTGATCTGGTCTTCGACCACCTGCGGTGCTTGCCCCGGAAATTCGGTAAGTACGATGACCTGCGGATCGCTTAGATCGGGGATGGCGTCGATGGGCAGCGTGCGCAAGACGAACACTCCACCGATCAGGATCACCACCGCGACGATGGCGACCAGGCCACGCCACTTGACGCTGAGTTCGACGATGGCGGCGATCATGGCCGACCTCCCCCGGTCGCAGAGTCCGGCATGACCATGTCACCCATCTTCGGACCCTCCTCCATGTCCATGCCACCCATGTCGAGGCCCATGCCCATGTTCAGCATGAGGCCCTGCATCGCGGCGGCCAGGCTCGACTCCGAATCGAAAAGGAAGGTGGCGGAGGCGATGAGGGTGTCTCCCACAGCC
This sequence comes from Gemmatimonadota bacterium, assembly GCA_004357415.1. Taxonomy (GTDB): domain Bacteria; phylum Gemmatimonadota; class Gemmatimonadetes; order Gemmatimonadales; family GWC2-71-9; genus N074bin45. The sequence continues at coordinate 6,204 of SMVY01000092.1, read as the reverse complement.
ACCCCAGACAGAATGGTCAAGGTACTGTCCCCGCGAGACCCAACCTCCACCGGGGTTGGTACGATGCCACCATCGCGGAAGACGAACGCGAGGTTTTGCTCGCCGGTGGGAAGCACCGCCGTCAGCGGTACCGTTACCCCAGTGACACCGCGCGCCCGGAGCGTCACGGTGGCATACATCATAGGCTTCAGGCGATAGTCGGGATTGGGAATCTCGATCCTCATGCGGACGGCGCGGGTGTGGCGGTCGAGTACCGGCTGCATGAACGTCACCCGCCCGTGGAACACCTCCCCCGGAAACGCGTCCAGCCGCACTTCGGCACGCTGCCCGACGGCAACGAATTGGAGATCCCGTTCGAAAATGGCGGGTTCGACCCACACCGTTGACAGGTCCGCGATCAGAAACAGCCGGTCGCCGGGATGCACCATCTGGCCTTCGATGACGGATTTCTCCAGCACGTGCCCGGTGTAGGGGGAGAGTATTGGGAGTCGGCGCCGCGGCCGGCCGCTGGCCTCGATTGCCGCAACGGTACTCGAGTCTATGTTCCACAACCTGAGGCGCCGCCTGGCGGCTACCACCAGCGAATCGTTCCCGCTCCCCGGTCCCAGCCGTTTTGCCAGCAACAGCTCCTCCTGGGCCGCCACTACCGCCGGCGCGTAGATCTCGAATAGCGGTTCGCCGGCTTGCACCAGCCGACCGGTTTCGTTGAGCAGCAATCGCTCCACCCATCCGTCGACTCGGGCATTGACTTCGCCCAGCAGCCGCTCGTCAGGTACCACCTCTGCGAAGGCGCGGATGGTCCGTTCAGTAGCGGCCCGAGTGGCGATGGCGATGGTCACGCCGGCGAGCTGCGCCTGGCTGGCGGTGATCTCGAGAGGGCCTCCATCCGACATCTCCATGCCCATGTCCGTGTCTTGCGAGGGCGACACGGCGACCGTGACCTTCTCGGACTCCGGGTCCTGGGCCGGCGTGGCCCGGCATGCGAGGGCCAGCATTAGTAACGTCGCGTATCGATGTGACCAGGTCATTGGTACCACTCCTCTCCCAAAGCGGCCGCAAGCCGAGCTCGGGCCGCTCCGTAGTCCGCCAGCAGTCGTGCCTGGGACAACCAGGCACGATACAGGTCGTCCGCCGCATCTAGCACGGTAGTGAATTCGACTTCGCCGACTCGGTACTGGGCCAGAGCAGACCCGTTTGCGGCCGCCGCCAGCGGAACGATCTCGTGGGCCAGCAACTCCAATCGTTCCTGCAACCCCCGAATGGTTGCCGTCTGGGCCTTCAGCTCTCCCGTCAATCGTGCCCGCGCGTCGTCCAGTCGCTGCCGAGCCGCTGCCAGGTCCAGTTCGGCCGCCTCGGCGGCCGGCCGCTGTTTTCGGCCGGCCCACAAAGGAATGGAGACGCCCAGCAGGGCCGTGGCGAACGATTCCCGGCCACCGAAGCGAAAGCCGTTCTGCAGGGTGACGGTGAAGTCCGGGCGGGCGGCGATCGAGAAGGCATGCGACACCGCTATGTGTCTCCGCACATTGGCGGCGTGCACCTGCAAGTGAGGGTTCGCCTGTGCCAACCGCTGGATCAATAGCGAATCCGCCGGGAGGGCATCGGCCTCTAGCGCGAAAGGTAGGGTGTCGCCGAACGCGGTCAGCAGGGGCCCTACCAGGGTATCCTCAGGCTCGCTGGTTCCGCCCCGCAACGCGTTTGCCTCGGCTCGGGCCCCGGCGAGCAGTGCGGCAAAACCCTGCCGCTGCTCCAGCAATTGCGCCCGCCGGAGCCGAGCCCGAAGCAGGTCCGTTTGCGGCGCCTGGCCGGTTTGGTAACGGCTTTGGGAGGTGCGGATGGCCTGCTCCGCGAGGACGATCCGTTGATCCCATACTGAAAGGATCGTTCGGGCAAACCCCAGACGGTACCAGGCGGTGGCCGCCGTGGCCGCAAGATCCTGTTTGGCAGAGACCGCCGTCAGGCTTGCCACTCCACTGTCGGCGCGAGCGATCTCCGTGGCGGCACCCTGCTTTCCGGGAAAGGGAAACCGCTGCCGCACGATGATCGGCAGCTGAGTCATGGCCTCCCGATCGAAGTCGAATGACGGCCAAGGTACCGAGATGACGCCCACGGTGACCGTCGGATCGGGTAAGGCCCCAGCCGGCCCGATCCGGGCGGTGGTAGCCGCAATGTCGGTCACCTTAGCCTGGAGGCCGCTGTTCTGCAGCAACACCTGCTGCACGTATTCCCGGAGTCCAGGTGCTTGGAAGACGGAGGTAGTGCCTTGAGCCGTCGCTTCCGCGGAAGGCGTGAATGTCAGCGTCGCCAGCGCCAACACGCCGAGACCTTTCTGCATGCTTCCCCCTGACCAGCCGTTGGAGGGCTGGATCAAGCCTTAGTGGGCGACCGGCTCGGGGCCGACCGCGCGTGGATGTACTCGTGTGGCTAGAAGGAGGTCAGGCTTGGGGAGGGGGCGTCAGCAGGGAGTGTGGTGCCAGTGGGGGATCGTCTGAATCAGTAACCGGAAGCGCGTAGGCGGATGGCGGTATCACCGGACAACAGGCGGGCGCCAGAATCGGGGTGACCTGGACGAAACCGCAATCACTCAAAGGGCAAGCCCGCGACGTGTCGCCACGGTCCGACCAGGCGGCATCGTGTTCCATCACTTGTTCGGGAGCGCAGGGCCGGTCGGTCCAATGACAGATTGCGGGGGCCAGCCGTGGCAGCATGATGGCCCCGAGGAGGAGCATGGCGGCACCGAATCGAAATACCTGTCGCATGAGTTCAATGTAAGTGCATCGCGGATGCAGAGAAAGTCCGGTCCCGCCAGGATGCATCTGGTTGGGGAGCGTACCCCACAGCTGGCCTTATCACGAGCCTTCATGAAGGACATTTCATCCATTCTTCAACTGAGTGTCACTCTTCACGGGCTAGACTGTTTCCAGGAGGTGCACCGACTACTAGAAGAAAGGGAGCGCCTCTCGTCTGCCTGGAGTAGACCGCACCCTATTGGAGGATCGGATGCAACCACTCTTGTCATCTAAAACGGTCGATGATGGCCATCGATACTCCCGCTCGTCCCTCGGTCGAGTGGGGACGGCCGCTCTCGCCGCGCTCGCGGTGACGGCGTGCGAGGGCTCAGATAATCCAATGGCCCTGAACTCGCTTGATCCGCAGGTCGTGTTCGAGATCCATGCGCTGGAACTCGAGACGTTCGAAGAGATCGAGATCCACGTGCAAGTCATGGAGGGCGGCAGCCGCATGAACCTGCGGAAAGTCGTCCTGGAGATGACGTCCGCCGTCTCGGGAGCCACCCGAGAAGTGGCCATGTCGCCGGACGGGACCGAATACGTGGCCCACGTCACCTTCTATGAACCCGGCGAGCACCATCTCCATCTCATGGGAGTTCCCGAGTTCCATCATCTGCAGATGGAGATGGGGGAAACGGAAGTCGACGTCGCTCGTCACCATCAGGTGATTGGACCCTACTGGGTCGAGCTGGCAACCTCACCGGCCCCCATCGGTGAGGACCGGACCGCCCACCTGCACGTCTACACCTTCCAGCTCCTGCCGGATGGATCACCCGGGCCGGCCGTCGGGAGCCTTGACCTCGGCGTGGCGGTGCACGATCTCGCTGGTGTCGAGACCGTACTGACGGTGGTGGAGGAATCATTGGGTGAGTTCGAGGCCGAGTATGAATTCGGCGGAGCCGGTATATACGAACTCCATGTCTCGATTGACGTCGCCGGTGTGGAGGAAGAAGGCGAGTTCCACGTCCCGGTGCTCGGCGCCGACGTTGATGATGGCGGATCCGGTGACGACGGAGGCGATCATGGCCACTAATCGACAGAGCCTGCGATTCGGCGTGCTGCTGGCCGCGGGTATCTTTCTGGTGGTTCCGGACCTGCTGGGCCAGAACATCGGTCGCATCATCCCCACCAACGAGGTGGTGCTTACCGGTTACGGCACCGTTGGGTGGACCGGTCGCACCGAGGGTGACAAGGCCAACGAATTTACCGCCAGTGTGAGCCCGGTGTTCCTGTGGCAGTTTCAGGACCGGGTGTTGTTCGAGGCGGAGTTCGAGTTTGCCTTGCAGGAAGGCGTGACCGAAACCGGTCTCGAGTATGCCCAGATCGACTTCATCGCCTCGGACAACGTGGTCCTCGTTGCCGGCAAGTTCCTGCTCCCGTTTGGCATCTTCGGTCCCGAACTCCACCCCACGTGGATCAACAAGTTTCCGACCTCCCCACCGCTCTACGGCCACCATGTATCCGAGTTTGGAGCCGAGCCGTTGCTCCCCATTTTGGCGGACGTCGGTGTAGCGGGACAGCTGGCCCTTACGTCGGGGCGTGTCCGTTTCGGTTTCAACGCATACGCCACGAATGGACCCAGCACCGATGATGCCGGGGTCCCCCTTCCGGAACTTGAACTGCCGGCCTCGTCCAGTGACAACAACACGGACAAGGCCTTCGGTGGACGGATAGATTTCCAGTTACCACCGTTCATACGCGTCAATGTGTCCGGCTATAACGGCGACTACGACGATCAGAACACGCTGGATTTCACGACCTGGAGTGTGGCCACGGTGGTACGGCTGGCCGGCGTGGAGATCGTGGGAGAGTATATCCAGACGCGGCAGGAAGTTGAGGAATTGACGGGGATCAGCACGTTCAAGCGAGACGGCCTGTGGGCCCAGGCGTCCTACCGGATCGGCCCGTGGGAGCCGGTGTTACGCTGGACCCAGATCTTCCAGAGCGACCTCAACGGCGTGATCCAGGATGAGGGCGCGTGGCAGGCGGGATTCGGGTTGGACTACTGGTTCGGTCCCTCCGTCGCCGTCATGGGCGGGTACGAAATCAATCGCGAACGCGGAGTCGAAATCGACAACGATCGTATCGTGGTCCACGTGGCCTTCGGGTTCTGAGGGAGAGATAATGATAACTCACAAGAATCAAACCATCCGTCGCGTGTGCCTTGGGGTTGGGCTGACGCTGGCCCTCTACACCACCGTTGCCGCGGCCCAGGACGCCGATTTGGTATCGCAGGGAGCCAGGGTCTACGGCAATACCTGTGGCAGTTGCCACAATGCCCGCTCGCCCCTGGAAAGGACCGACCGGCAGTGGACGGTCATCGTCAACCATATGCGTGCTCGGGGCAATCTCACCGGCTCGGAGAGCCGCGCCGTCCTGGCATTCCTGCAGGCCACCAACGCCGATCCCGGAGTGCAGGCGCTGGCGCAGTCGGCTGACGATGACAGGGTATTCGAGGCGTCCGATGCGCCACCCGATCTTGGCTTGGCCCCGACCGGCGAGACGCTCGTGGTCCAAAAGGCCTGCCTCGGCTGCCACATCATTGGGCCGTCCGGCGGCCAAGTCGGCCCATCGCTCAACGGCACCGTGGATCGGAAAGGCGTCAGATTCGTGCGCCGGAAGCTGCAGGATCCGACGTTCGACAACGCCACGTCGATGATGCCCAATTTCGGGCTGACGAACGAACAGGTCGAGGCCATCACGGCCTACCTGGCGACCCTCAACGGGAAGTAGATTCCGGAGGGAGTGTGAACGGTCTCAACGCGTTTGCGGGTAACGCTCCGGCGAGACCGTTTGCACGCAACTCCACCTTCGAGTAGTTCGAAGGACGTTGGACATGACCACCGCGACTGTTGGCACGGCCCTGGCGGGCGGGATACACTCCGAGCCATTACGACACACCCACGGACCAAGGACAACCAGGGACGATGTGCCCCCTGCCTGTGGGCTATGGTCCTCGCGGGAGTCCTTCTCCTGTTTCCCGGTACCGCAAGCGCTTCGGCCCACTGTGGCCTGCGCGCCCCGGGACACACCGGCGTGCGGTCAGCACCGACGGCCACCCACCAGCAAGGCTCACGGTTGGACGCGGCGTCGGATGACAGCGGGGAGTGCCCGCACTGCCTGCCCCCGGACTGTGCCATCGCCCCGGCTTGTGGCGCCGCGTTGGCCTGCGAGCCGGCCGACAGTGCTGGGTGATTGGATCCACTGCCGGGCACTATCGGCGTTTCTGCCAAGTCCGCATATTGGCCTGCATGCCAGACCCGCTCGAGGGACTGCGGACCGCCCTGGCGGACCGCTATCGGATTGAGAAGGAACTCGGTCAGGGTGGCATGGCTACCGTGTATCTGGCGCGTGACCTCAAACATGACCGTCAGGTGGCGGTCAAGGTATTGCGTCCGGAACTATCGGCCGTCCTCGG
>SMVY01000091.1 GCA_004357415.1 Gemmatimonadota bacterium | reverse complement strand
GGGGACTCGCCTGGGCTAGGCTGGCTCGAGAGAACGAGTTCCTTTCCCCCCAACTCAATTTGCTGCTCCAGATACCGCCTTCTGAGAGACACGATGGCGCTCCACGACGTCGAGAATGGCTTCCGCCACTTCGACTTTGGTCTGTAGGGGACACTCTGTCAACCGGCCGTCGCTTTCGATGATGGTCACCCGGTTGGTGTCGACTTCGAATCCCGCGCCGGCCTCGAGGGCGTCGTTGATGACGATCATGTCCAGATCCTTGCGTACCAGCTTGGCGCGACCCTTCTCCACAGCATCGCCGGTCTCCAGAGCGAACCCCACGGTAGTGCTTCCCGGCCGGCGGGCCTCGGCGGTTCCCATCAGGATGTCGGCCGTCGGCTCCATGGTGACGACGAAGTCGCCATCGGCACGGGGGCGCTTTACCGTGGCGGGATCCCCGGGCCGGTAATCTGACGGTGCGGCCGCCATGATCAGCACGTCAGCTTCCGGGCGCACGGTCGCGACGGCCGCTGCCATGTCGGCCGTGGTTTCGACACGTTCGAGTGTCGGGCCGTCGGGGACGGGCAACGAGGACGGACCGGCTATCAGCGTGACCGTCGCTCCCCGCCACCAAGCCGCTTGCGCCAAGGCGTAGCCCATCCGCCCACTTGACCGGTTGCTGACGAAGCGCACGGGATCGATCGACTCCCGGGTGGGTCCAGCGGTTACCACCACATGCAACCCGTCCAGTGCGCCGCCGCGGCGCAACAGACGCACGGAGTGGTTGAAGATGGTTTCGGGTTCGACCATCCGGCCCGGGCGCGACGACGGGCCTTCCGCCAGATCGCCGACGGCCGGCCCCACGATCACGGCCCCCTGGCCGGCAAGGAGATCCATGGCATCCTGGACGGCCGGGTGCTGGTACATGTCGTCGTTCATCGCCGGTGCCAGGAGCAGTGGAGCGGTACGCGCCACCAGCATGGTGGTGAGGAGGTCGTCGGCCAACCCCTGCGCCGCCCGGGACATCAGGTGCGCGGTGGCAGGCGCGACGATGATCAGGTCGACGCGTTGGGGCAGTCGGACGTGGTTGAGCACCTGCCCCGGCTGCCACAGCGAAGTGAGTACCGGTTGGCCCGTCAGGGCTTCGAAGGTGACCGGTCCGACGAATTGGGCCGCACCCCGGGTGAGCACGACCGATACCCGGGCGCCGGCCTGAGTCAGCAGGCGGGCTAGGATGCAGCTCTTGTAGCTGGCAATCCCACCGGACACGCCGAGCAGCACCCGGCGGCCCTGCAGCATGGCGCTAGGCCTCGGAGCGCCGACGCTTGATGAGCTTGTACGACAGCGACTCGTTCGACAACGCTTCGAGCGCGGTCGTGGTCAGCTTCTCTTCCTGCGTCGGGAGCCGGTCCCGGGGGAAATCATTCAGATAGCGGGTAAACCGCGCGGCCACGAGAATGCCGAGGTACTTGTTGCCGGCGACCTTGGCGGACTCATCGGGTGTGTAGATTTTCACGAACGTGTCTCCTCCTGCTGTTGGGACGCGGGCGACTGTGCCTCCGCCACCTCACGTTGCAACTGTTCCAGCAACCCGCCGAATTCCTGCTGCCGCGGAACCCGCAGCGACTCCGCTTCGACGATGGCCGCTACCTGTTCGACCGCCACGACGAGATCGTCGTTGACGACCACGTAATCATACTCGCCGGCAGCCCGCAACTCCTCCTGCGCCCGCTCCAGTCGCCGGGCAACCTGCTCCTCGCTCTCGGTGTCTCGTCTCCTGAGACGGGCCGCCAACTCGGCGCCGGACGGCGGCAACACGAATACCGTGACGGCGTCGGGAAACTGCCGGCGTACCTGCCGGGCTCCTTCGATCTCGATGTCGAGTAGGACATTGCTGCCCTCCTCGAAGATGCGCTGCACCTCGCTCACCAAGGTACCGTACCGGCGGCCATCGTAGGTGGCCCACTCCAGGAACCCGCCGGACTCCAGCCGCCGGTCGAATTCCTCGTCACTCAGGAAGTGGTAATCCTTCCCGTCCGTTTCTCCAGGGCGCATGGGCCGCGTGGTGGCCGACACCGAAGAGGCCACGTCGTCCCGTCCCTGCACCAGCTTCCGCGCGATGGTCGACTTGCCGCCGCCCGAGGGCGACGACAGCACCAACAGGAAATGCGTCACTCGATATTCTCGAGTTGTTCGCGAAATTTCTCCAGCTCGCCCTTCATGGCAACGACCTCCGCCGCTATGGCCGCGTCGTTGGCCTTGGATCCGATGGTATTCACTTCGCGGCCCAGCTCCTGGGCCAGAAAGCCAAGCCGCTTGCCGACCGGGCCGTCCTCAGCGAGGGCGTCCCGGCAAGCGCCTATGTGCGCCTGCAGCCGGACCAACTCCTCAGTGATGTCCAGCTTGTCCGCCAAGTAGGCGACCTCCTGTTCCAGCCGGCCCTCATCGACCATCCGTGACTCGGTGAGCTGTTGCACCGCCGTCCGCAGGCGGTCGCGCTCGGCGATCAATCGGTGCGGCGCCCGCTCGCCGACCACGCCGGCCGAGTGCTCCAGCAGCTCCAGCCGATGGAGCAACTCGCCGAGCAGGACATCGCCCTCGCGCCGGCGCATGGCCTTGCACTCGGTCACCGCGGCCAGCACCACAGGCTCCAACTCGTCCCACACGACCTCGGTTGCCTCGCCGGCGCCCGCCACCAGTACGTCGGGTTGCCGGGCGACCAACGCCAGGTCGGGTTCGCCGGCGATACCCAAGGTCGTCTGCAGTTCCCGCAAGCGCGCCACGATGTCGCGGGCCCGCTCGAGATCGAGGTCGACCGTCCCGGCACCGCGTTCGGGGGGCTCCAGCCACCGCAGAGACACCGTCACGTGGCCCCGGTCGAAGTCACGCCGCAGCCGGTCGCGCACCGCAGCCTCCAGCGACGCCAGGGCCGACGGAGCCTTGATGGAGAGGTGGAAGAACCGGTGGTTTACCGTACGGATCTCCACCAGGAGTCGCCCGCCGGCCACGGCCCCCTCTCCGGCACCAAACCCCGTCATGCTGTAGGCCACGCGCACCCCGTCCTGGAAACGAGCCTTTAAAGTTATGCGGAATCGGTATCCAATGGTAGGGCGGAGCACCCCGGGGGCCTAATTGAGGAAATCCCAACGCACCCCGAAAATCGACACGAACGCCGGGACCTCGAACCCCGGAACGTATTCGTTCCTGGTGCCCAGAAGGTTGCGCCGCTCCCAGAAGGCCCGGAACCGACCGATTTCGAGTTGCAGAAAAGCGACCAGAAAGTTGGCCGGCGGCAGGGGCACGGTAGCTCCCGTGGAATCGACACCCAGTGTGCCGGCGCCCCAAGCTTCCATGGTTACCGAGAACTTGAGATCGAAGGTGGTACTGGGGAACACTCGCAGGAATTTGGACCGAAACGCCGCCCGCGCCCACCCGTGGGTTGCCGGCTGGCCGTCGGGCGGCGTGCCGATGGCATTGCTGAACCAACCCTCGACCGTGAACCACGGGGCCAGCCGCAATCTACCGTTGACCGAGACCCATTCGGTGGCATCCGAGGGCCTGAGCGACGCTACCACATTACGGTACGGTTCAAAAGTCGCGGCGGAGAACGCCGAGGTCCGCGACAGTGTTCCCGAGAGCGCTACCGCATCGCGGCTGAGGCCCAGGGTCAGGTCCACGTTGGCAAGGTCCTGGGCGGTATCACTGGCGATGGCGGGCGCAACGACCTGCCGGCCCACTCGCCCGGAGGCTGTCAAGGCCAGACCCAGTGGCAGGCCCAGACCACCCCGCAGGCCCAACCAGGCGCTGGTCCGGTTACCGTCGTGCCTCTGGAACACGCCCTCCGCGCTGGCCGACAGGCCCGCCGACGGTGCCCATCCAGCCTCGCCCCGGACAGCGAGGGGGGTCCAGCGACTCGACCCCCCGATCCGGGCACGCCAGAACGCCCGCGGCGATCGCTGGCTCAGCGCCACTCCATAGTTGGCCGTCGACTGGTCGACCCCGCTCCCGCTCCACTTGCTCCGGCCCAACAGAACGTCCGTCCTGAGGCCCTGCCCGTCCCCTCGTTTGCGCCAGAAGAACCGGATCTGTTGATCGAGGCGCGTTCCATCGAGCGCCTGGCTCACGGTGTCGCCCTGCAATGCCCGGATCGGGTCGCGATCGATGGCGGTGCTGAACATTTGGAACTGTACCCCGATCCGTGCCGAGGGCACGTAGCTCAGCTGGCCCCACGCCTGGGTCTGGAGCCGGTCACCGACTCTCAGGGTCCCGGTCGGCAAGTTGAGAAAATCCCCTCCCAGGCCGAGGCCGAGCCCGGATTGCCAGCGCTTTTCAAACGTGCCCTGGAACCGCGCCACGCTTCGATCGCCCGTCCCGATCGCCAACCGGGAAGCGGGGGCAATCCGGTTGTGATCCCGAGTGAACAGGTGCACTCGCAGGACGTCGGGCCACCGTTCGATCTCCACCCGGTCGAGCATTCCCAAGACGAACTGACCAGGATCCACACCCACGCTGTCCGGCCCCAAGGGAAGAAAAGGTTGCCCGTCGAGGAGGTATTCCACCGATGTCGCTCCCCGTCCCCGGTAGCTCGCCATCTCCGGCTGTATCAGCCAGCCGGCGCGCCAGATGTAGACTCCGGGAATCTGGGCCAGCAGATCTCCCAGCGTGCCGGACCCGCCCCATTCGAGAGAATCGCGGGTGAATATCATCCGGGAATTAGGTGGCTGGGGGTTGCCGGGCTCGATCCGCAGCATGACGGGAACCACTTGCTTGGTTGCTTCGCCGGCCTCCAGGTACTGGGCCGTCAGATCGACTTGGGGTAGCAGGGAGTCGGCCTGGGCGGAGTCGGGCACGACCTGGCCCGCGGCCGTGGCCGCGATGCTGCCCAGCGCCGCAAGGGCTAGCAGGAGACCCCGCGTGATGCGGTGCCGAAACCTAGAGTTGGCGGGCGAGCACAAATTCGCTGAACAGCCGTACCCCGACGCCAGTGGGCCCCTTCCCCGAAATGGGCGAGGCGCGATCGGTGTAGGCGGTGCCGGCGATATCGATGTGAGCCCAGGGATAGCCGTCGGCGAACTCCCGCAGGAACCACCCAGCCGAGATGGTTCCGGCCGGCCGGCCCCCGGAGTTCTTCATGTCGGCAATCTCCGACTTGATGAGATCGCGATACTCGTCCCACAGCGGAAGCGGCCACACCCGCTCACCAGACCGGTTTCCGGCGCTGCGCACCTCTTCGATGAGGGCGTCGTCGGTGCCCATCACCCCCGAGGCGATGTGGCCCAAGGCAACCACCACAGCCCCGGTGAGCGTGGCGGCATCGAGCACGCACGCCGGGTCGAACCGCTTGGCGTACGACAGCGCGTCACTGAGGATGAGCCGTCCCTCGGCGTCGGTATTGACGATCTCGATGGTCTTGCCCGAGTGGCTGCGGATCACGTCGCCGGGCTTGAAGGCGGAGCCGGACGGCATGTTGTCGGTGCTGGGAACCAAGCCGATGACGTGGCACTTCGGCCGCAACCGGCCCAACGCCTCGAACGTCCCCAGCACGGCCGCGGCCCCCGACATGTCGAACTTCATCTCCTCCATGTGTGGCGGCAGCTTGAGGGAAATGCCCCCGGTATCGAAGGTGACTCCCTTGCCGACCAGCACTATGGGCGGGGCGTCGGCACCACGGTATTCCACGACGATGAACCGGGGCTCCTCCTCGCTCCCCCGGCTAACGGCCATGAGCCCGCCCAGCCCCTCCTCCTCGATACCCGCCCGGTCTAGTATGGTGACTTCGAACCCGTGACGCTGGCCCAGATCGGTGGCCACGCCTGCCAGATACGTGGGCGTACAGGTGTTGCCGGGGAGCATCTGGAGGTTTCTGGCCAACGTCTGACCGGCTCCGATGGCGGCTCCCACGGCGTGCCCGGCAGCGCTATCCTCAGCGTCGGAGGTCACCAGGAGGTCGACCCGCTCCAGGTGTGGTTTCTGCTCGCGCGGGGGCTCCTTGAACTCATCGAAACGCCAGGCCCCGAACAGGGCTCCCTCCGTGATGGCCTGGGCTACGGCTGCCGCACCCCCCCCGCCCGAAATCCCCTCGGCGGCTTCCGCCGTGCACAGCACCGAGGCCGACGCCACTCCCATCCCGGCAGCTACCCTGACGCCGACCGCGGCGGCGCGCCGGAGGGAGGCTTGATCCAACTCCCCCGGCTTGCCCGCTCCTGAAAGGACAATCCGCTCCTGGGGGCCAGACGGGTACAGCACCGCCGTCTGGTCGCGCTTGCCGGCGAACGAGGCTGCCCCATACAGCCGCCCCAAGGCACCGCCGGTGGCTTCGTCCAAGGCAGCAAGAGACGCTGGCTGGCCCCCTTGGGGGACCACCACCAGCAACAGGGGTGTATGGTACGCGGCTGGATCAGCGCTGATGACGGCGGTATCGAGCGGCATGGGGAACCGGAAGTGGAATAGAGGTGAGGGAAAGCGGCCCAAACGATGCGGCTTATGAAGCTAACGCCGACGGATGTAATGCGAAACGGCGAAAGCACTCGCGCAGGATCCCGCCTACGCCGAGATCCCGGGCCGCCCACCTCAGGTTGGGTGGTCCGAAACCAGGTGCCGTGCTCGGACCAGGTCTGCCAATCTGGCTATGCGGACTGATTCGGCCCACAGTGCCCGGTGACCGGCCGGTGTCAGGGCGTAGCGCTTGCGTTGCGAACCCCGGGCCCGCGAAACACTCACCAGACCCCTGTGGAACAACCGCTGCAAGGTGCCATAGACGGTACTCGGCCCCATGGGCGGTTCCCCAGCGGCTGTGCCGGCGACGGCCCGCATGACGGCGTATCCGTGGGCCGGTCCGTCGTTGAGCGCCAGCAGGACGTAGAAAACGACTGAAGTGAGTGGCGCTAACAGCTTATTACTAGGTATCTTAGCCTCAGTCATATCAAGCTGTTTCTCCAATAACGCCTATTACCGTAACAGTAGTACTGTCACGGGAAATATGGTCTCAGGCACCCAATCTGGCAAGCGTTTCCGCCGCGAGGCCATTCTCGGCCTGCACCGAGCCGGGAACCGACGGGTGCCTTGTATCCCAACCAGCCCACGAGTTACTTGGTAGTCCGTCGCACCCAACCGGCTACCCCCTCGCATCCGACCAGGCATCATGTTCACCACTCCCCGATGTGTCAGCCTCGCCATCCTGGCAGGCTCGTTGCCCCTCTCCCCTGCCTCGAGCCAGGACCTCCCCTTTCCGCTGGCGCACGAGTTCGAGGTCAATGTGACATATCGGGCGGACATGCCGACTCCCCAGGAGGTGATCGGCCACCGGATCGGGACCCGGCATACCCGGCCGGACCAGCTGGTCGACTACTTCCAGACCCTGGCTCAGGCGAGCGACCGGGTAATCGTGCGGCAGCACGCAACGAGCCATGAGGGCCGGCCCCTGGTCCACGCCATCGTCACCTCGCCGGCCAATCAGGCCCGGCTCGAGGACCTCCGCCGGCAACTCCACCGGCTGTCCGACGATCCGGAAGCCGTGACCGACGACGATCTGGCAGGCCTTCCTGCCGTGGTCTATATGGGGTACAGCATCCACGGCAATGAAGCCAGCGGGTCGGAGGCGGCGATCCTCCTGCTGTACCACCTGGCCGCGGGCCAGGGGCCGGATGTCGAGGCCCTGCTGGACAGCGCCATCGTCATCGTGGATCCGAGCCTCAATCCGGACGGCCGGAGCCGGTTCGTCGAGTGGGTCAACGGCCAGCGCGGGGACGTGGCCACCAGCGACGCGCAAGACCGGGAGCACAACGAACCGTGGCCGGGTGGAAGAACCAACCACTACTGGTTCGACCTGAACCGGGACTGGCTCCCGGCCCAGCATCCGGAGTCCCGGGGCCGGCTGGAGGTATTTCACAACTGGCGCCCCCAACTGCTGACCGACTTCCACGAGATGAGCGGCGACGCCACCTACTTCTTCCAGCCAGGCATCCCCAGCAGGAACAACCCCAACACGCCGCAGCAGGTGTTCGAGCTCACCGGCAGATTGGCGCAATACCACGCCCGCCGGCTGGACCGGATCGGTTCCCTCTACTACACCAAGGAGTCGTTCGACGACTTCTACTACGGCAAGGGCTCCACCTACCCCGACGTGAACGGCGCCGTCGGCATTCTGTTCGAGCAGGCCTCCTCCAGGGCACTGGAACGGAATACCGACCACGGCAAGCTCAGCTACTCTCAGTCCATCGTCAACCAATTTGCCGCGTCTCTCTCGACCCTCGCCGGAGTGCGGGACATGCGGGTCGATTTTCTGCGGATGCAGCGGGATTTCTACCGCAGCGCCCCCGAGGTGGCGGCGGCACTCCCCACCAAGGCCTACCTGGTGAGCCTGCAGCATCGTACCCGCGCCCAGGCCATGGTGAGGACGCTGCAGCGCCACCGCATCCAGGCCTATCAGCTGGCGCAACCGGTCCGCATCGACGGGGTCGACCTCGAGCCCGGCACGGCCTACGTCATCCCAGTGGACCAGCCCCAGGTACGGTTCCTCGAGGCCGCCATGGAACGGGTCACCAGCTTCAGCGACTCCCTGTTCTACGACGTCTCCACCTGGTCGTTCCCCTTGGCGTTCGGTGTCGAGGTATACCACTACGGTTCCGACCCGGCCCGGCTGATGGGCGAGCCGCTCGACACGATCGGGTATGACGGCGGCGAGATCGTGGGCGGTCAGGCAGAGTATGCCTACGTGATGGAGTGGGATCGATTCCTGGCGCCCCGGGCCCTGTACCGGGCTCTCCAAGCCGGCGTCCGCCCCCTCCTGGCCCGGAAGCCGTTCACCGCCGACGTTGCCGGGGCAGCCACTCCGTTCCGGCGCGGCGCCGTGATCTTCCCGCTCAAGGGACGGGACGCCGAATCGTCGCCGCCGGCAGAGGAGATCCACGATCTGGTGCGCCTCATGGCCGACGAAGACCATGTGATCATTCACGCCCTCAACACGGGCCTGTCGCTGGCCGGGCCGGACCTGGGCGGTTCTTCCACCCGGGTCATTCCTCTGCCCCGGGTTGCGATCGTTACCGGTTCGGGGATTTCGGCCTACGAGGTGGGCGAGGTGTGGCACCTGTTGTCGCACCGATTGCGAATGCCCGTGTCACTCATCGACCACGAGCGCCTGGGACGAATAGATCTTTCGCGCTACAACAGGCTGGTGTTGGTTGGCGGCGGTACCGCGGGAGACAGTGTCGCAGCCGCCAAGGTCTCGACCTGGGTCGAGGACGGCGGGGTGCTCATTGCCCAACACGGCGCCGTGGACTGGGTGCTCGATCACGACATCGTCGATGAGGAGTTGCGCCCGACGGACGATTCCACTGCCACCACCGGCATCCCCTACGCCGACGTGTCGGCTAGGCGGGGTGCCCGAGCTGTCGGCGGTGCGGCGCTGGCTGTGACGGTGGATACCACACACCCGCTCGCCTTCGGCACCGGTGCCCACGTGGCGCTGTTCCGGCGGGGCACGGCGGTTCTCGAACTTTCTGATACCCCGGGAGCCAACGTGGCGCGCTACCCGGCCGAGCCACTCCTCAGTGGTTATGTCTCCCAAGAGAATCTGGCCGACATCGGAGGATCGGCGGCCATCATCGCCCGGCGTAAAGGCCGTGGCGCGGTCGTCCTGGTGCAGGATATCCTGAACTTCAGAGCGTTCTGGTACGGATCGTCACGCTTTCTGACCAACGCCCTGTTCTTCGGCAACGCCTTCTAGCCAGACGGGCACCGCGGTCAACTAACCCAGTCGCGCCATTCGCTTTCCGCCGGCCCGATGGTCAAGCGCTGCTGCCAGCGAACCAGCGGCAGCCGCACAATGAGCGGCTGTTCCGCCAAGGTCGCCAGCCAGCGTTCGTCGGTCAGGTGAGCGGCCCCCAGGCACAGTGCCGCGTAGCGCTTGGCATGGGTATTCACCAAGGCGGCCACCCCGAACTTCTGGGCAAACCGTCTCAGCTCGGCGGGTGAGGCCGCCCGCTGCTTCAGATCCACGAAGTGCACCGTTACCCGCCGCTCCTTGAAGAAGCGGAGCGCTTTGCGGGTATCGGCGTCGTTCTTGATACCGAACACCTGCACCTCCATCAGCCGGCCCCAACTGGCGGCGATGAAACCCCAGCCAGCGATCGATAGATGTCGAGATACCCCTTGGCCGCGGCCGCCCAACTGAAGGTCGCCGCGTGAGCGACCAGCCGGTCCGGATACGTGGGGTCGGCCGCAACGACCGTCATCCCTCGGTGGAACACCGTGGCCATGGCGTCGGGCTCGAAGGTATCCCAGTAGAACGCCAGCTCGCCGCCGACCTCCGGGAGGCTGGTCCGCCGGGCCAGGAATACCGGCGTGCCGCACGCCATGGCCTCCAACACCGGGAGTCCAAACCCCTCCGCCAGGGACGGCTGCAGTAGAGCATCGGCGTGGTGGAAGAGCCACACCCGTTCGGGGTCGCCGACCGGTCCCAGCACGCGCACGCGATCGTTCAGTCCCGCGTCCGCGACCCGGTTCCTCAACTCTGCGGCATGGGGATCGGAGTCGTCGCCCACGATGAGGAGATTTCTGTCCGGCACCAAGGTCATCATGTCGATCAGCGTGTGCAAGTTCTTGGTCCGCACCACGCGCCCCAGAGCCACCAGAAACGGACCTTCGCCGAGCCCGGCCGGCTTGCGGCCCGGCGCGGCCGGGTCGAGGGTGATCCCGTGGTAGATCACTTCCACCGGCCGATCACCGAGCCGCAAGTGTTCGCGGATCTCTTCGGCGGCAAAGTGCGACCCGGTCACCACCACCGAGGCCCGATCGACGTTGGCCTGGAAACGCTTCATGGCCTGCGCCAGCTTCTTGCCGCTCTCGATCCGTCGCACGGTCAGATCGTGCAGCGTGAGGACCAGGCGGATCCGGGGGTCCAGCGGGAGGAACTTGGCGTCCTGGGCCAAGGCGTGCCACACGTCGTACCGGGGTCGACCCCAACTTCTCATCCCAGCCGGAACAATCCGGCACACAGCTGACTGAATCCGCGACTTGTTGAAGAACCTGGGCGGCTCCAGCCGGGCGCCGGTGCCTCCCAGGTCGGGCCATCGGCGCCGGGGCGCCATGAACACCAGGTCGACGTCGGCGGCGGCCGCTTCTCCCAGGGCGCGGGCCAGGTGCAACGAGAACCGTTCCAGACCGGAGTTGCGTTCGCGCAACTTGTCGAGAGACAGCAGGACCCGGGTCATGTCAGCCTGTCACCGCCGCGCGCGCGGCACGGCGTGTCCGCCCCGTCTCGGTCGGTCGCCAGCCATACGACGGCGGCTTCGAATCCAGGTCCATGGTGAACCGATCACCGGCCCGGCACGGAGCGCGATGACGAAGCGCAGTATTGACCAATCCGATACCCATGATGGTCAGGCGGTCCTCGTAGCAACGTGTTCGTCGCAGGCCGCGCGCAGCTGAAGCTCGAATCGGTCGAGGAGCGCGTCCAGGCTGAACTCCTCTCGGGCCCGGCGTTCCCCTGCACTACCATATTCGGCTAACAAGTTGGCGTCGTCGTACAGTTCCACCACCGCACGTGCCACCTCCCGGGGCGCGAACACATCGACCAGTCTGCCGGTCTTCCCATCGACGACGACCTCGCTCGGGCCTCCATGATCGGCAGCGATCACGGGCGTGTGATGCAGCATCGCTTCGACGGGGACGAGTCCGAACGGCTCGGCGAAGGGAATGAAGAGACACAGTCTGGCCTGACGCAGGAGCGCGATTTTCTCTTCCTCCGATATGTAGTCGCGCAAAGACACCACTGCGGACAGGTCGTGGTCGCGCAGGTACGCTTCGTACTCGGGGCGGATGTTGCGACCGGTGAGGGTGAACGGGATGTCACGACGGCCGAAGTGGTGGACCACTTCGTTGATGGTACCCAGGACCCCCATCGGGTTCTTGGCCACCTCCCATCCCGTGAGCACCGCGACTCCGGTTCGATCGGCCGGATTCGGCGCCGTGACGGCCGCAGGCACCGGTACACCCGGGTAACACACCTCAACCCGGCGTCGCCACACGCGGGACGCGTTGTGTGCGGTGAATCGGCTATTGGCGACAATGCGCTCCAGCCGCGCCAGTTTGCGGCGATCGTACCACCGGGCCAGCGGGATCTTGCTCAGCCGGCTGGCCCGCCTGCGGTAGCGGATCCCGTTCGCCAGCCAGTCGTGGAATGGCAACGTGCGGCGCCCGGACTCGACGTAGGCGACCGTAGGCCGATCGGTCCACATGTAGTAGTACTTCCGGCGCGGTTCCTGGCAGTACAGCACGGAGGCCGGCGGGCGCGGCATCACGGCCAAAGCTTGGGACAGCCATAGATGGGCAGGATGGATGCCGCACACCAACACGTCCGCATCCGCGCCGTGCTCGGCGATGATACGACCGTGCTGCCGGCTGCGGGATGGCTCGTGCCAGAAATCATCCCGGTGATCGGAAAGCTCGACCGTCCGCACCGCCGCGAGATCGATCTCCGGCCAT
The DNA here is from genome assembly GCA_004357415.1 of Gemmatimonadota bacterium. Classification (GTDB taxonomy): domain Bacteria; phylum Gemmatimonadota; class Gemmatimonadetes; order Gemmatimonadales; family GWC2-71-9; genus N074bin45. Next base: position 279 of record SMVY01000091.1, on the reverse strand, counting down.
TGGTCCAGAGCGAGGCCCGCGGCAAACAATGTCACCGCGTGACCTCGCTGAGCCAGCCCGGAGGCGAGCCACAGGGTCAGATTCTCCGCCCCGCCACGATGCAGAAACGCAGGATGCACGATGCCGATTCGCATGGCCCCCAATCTAGCTCGACCCGGTCGACAACCTAGTGCATGGCGGTCGTGGTACGAAGTCTGAGATGGCCATGAGGGATGGCAGAAGGTCTCGCGGGATGCACCGGCGTTCCCCTGTCCGCCAACCGGCGACGGAGGTTCAGGT
>SMVY01000090.1 GCA_004357415.1 Gemmatimonadota bacterium | reverse complement strand
GCTCATCTCAGGAGCGATCTACGTTTCCTTCTCGATGGCCGGCCTCTACGGCATCGCCATCGCCGCCGTGGGTATGCTGGCCACCGTGGGCGTGACCATGACCGTCGACGCTTACGGCCCCGTGGCCGACAACGCCGGCGGCATCAGCGAGATGGCCGGCCTGGGACCCGAGGTTCGCAAGATCACCGACGGCCTGGACGCGCTGGGCAACACCACCGCCGCCATCGGTAAGGGCTTCGCCATCGGTTCCGCCGCGCTGACGGCGTTGGCCTTGTTCTCGGCCTTCGCCACCGCTGTGACACCTCCGGGTGAAGTGCTGCAGCTCGACATCTTGAACCCGATGGTGGTGATCGGCCTGTTCCTCGGAGGCACCCTGCCCTTCCTGATCGGGTCCATGACCATGACCGCCGTGGGCCGCGCCGCCGGCGACATGGTCGAGGAAGTGCGGCGGCAGTTCCGCGAGATCGCCGGTCTCATGGAGGGAACGGCCAAGCCCGACAGCGCCCGGTGCGTCGACATTGCCACGCGTGGTGCGCTGAGGGAGATGATCCTCCCCGGTCTCACCGCCGTGTTCGCTCCTGTGCTGGTCGGCTCGGTCCTGGGCGTCGAGGCTCTGGGAGGCATGCTGGCCGGCGCCACGGTCGTCGGCGTGCTGATGGCGCTGTTCATGGCCAACGCCGGTGGCGCGTGGGACAACGCCAAGAAGTACATCGAGGCTGGCGCCCACGGCGGCAAGGGATCCGATCCCCACAAGGCCGCCGTCGTCGGGGACACCGTGGGTGATCCATTCAAGGACACCTCCGGACCCGCCATGAACATCCTCATCAAGTTGATGGCCGTGGTGTCGTTGGTGCTGGCACCTTGGTTCATGTCGATGGGGTCATGAGCCAGGAGCTGGGAGCTAGGAGCGGGAGCGTCTCCCAGCTCCTGGCTCCCGGCTCATAGCTCACAGCCCATAGCATGCTACGACTCGGTATCGTCGGACTCCCCAACGTCGGCAAGTCCACCCTGTTCAACGCCCTGACATCCGCCGGGGCGCTGGTGGCCAACTACCCGTTCGCCACCATCGAGCCCAATACCGGGGTGGTGACGGTGCCGGATCCCCGTCTCACAGCCCTGGCAGACGTGGTGAAGCCCAAACAGGTACTGCCGGCCACCGTGGAGTTCCTCGACATCGCCGGGTTGGTCAAGGGCGCCAGTGAGGGCGAGGGACTCGGTAACCGGTTCCTGGCCAACATCCGCGAGGTCGACGCCATCGTTCACGTCGTCCGATGTTTTGACGACGACAACGTCCAGCACGTATCCGGTTCGATCGACCCGGTGCGCGACCGGGAAATCGTCAACATCGAACTCGCCCTGGCCGACTTGGCGGCGGTCGAGCGGCGCGAGCAGAAAGCCGTGAAGGTGGCCCGCTCGGGCGACGCGCAGGCCAAGATCGAGGTGGCACTCCTGGGGCGGCTGCGAGAAGCCCTGTCCGCTGGACAGGCGGCCCGCGTGGTGGTCCCGACGGAGCAAGAGCGTGCCGCCTTCCGCAGCTTCAATCTCCTCACCGCCAAACCCGTGCTCTACGCCGCCAACGTCGCCGAGGACGACATTGCGGCCGGCAACAGCTACGTCGAGCAGCTGCGAGAGGCGCTTGCGAGGGAGGACGAGGAGGCCGAGATAGTGGTGTTCTCGGCGCAGGTCGAAGCCGAACTGGCAGAATTGTCGGCTGAGGAGCGGCTAGAGTTCTTGGAGTCCCTCGGAGTCGAAGAGTCGGGCCTCGACCGCTTGGCGCACGCGGCCTATCACCTCCTGGGTCTCCACAGCTACTTCACCGCCGGCGACAAGGAGGTCCGCGCCTGGACCATCCACCGCAACGACCGGGCACCGGCCGCCGCCGGGGTCATCCACAGCGACTTCGAGAAGGGATTCATCCGCGCGGAGACCATCTCCCATACGGATTTCGTGGAGGTGGGGGGCTGGAAACCGGCCCGTGAGCGCGGCTTGGTCCGTTCGGAAGGCAAGGACTACGTGGTGCAGGACGGCGACGTCATCTTGTTCCGCTTCAACGTCTGAGCGGGCGCCCCTCCCCCCTACCCGTTCCCCCAGGCCCCCATCCGGGCCGGTCTGCTTTACTGGACGTGTTTCCCAGCGTAATGTAGTAGATGCACCCACCCGACAGATCCCCGTGGTAGGCGACACCTTCCCCGCCGGACCGGGCACGCGCCGGCGGCGTGGCTTGGGCCGCCGGGCCACGGATGCCGGGGCCCTCTCCCGCACTGCGGCGCGCGACCTGTGGCAGGCGCTCCCCGACCAGGTATTCGAAATCGATCTCGACGAGCGGATCGTGTTCGCCAATCGCGAGTTCCTCGGGCTTCCGGTGGAGCGGATGACCGGGACCGCGCTATCCGGCCTCCTCCCGGTAGAACACCGCCGGGCGTTCCGCGAGGCATGCCGGCTCGCCCGGGAGACCCGACGGGAACACACCTTCGAAACCCGCACGGACGGGCGACCGCCGTGGTGGCTCTATCGGGTGGTCCCGATTTCCCAGAGACACGGTAGCCCCCAGCGGTTCCTGGTAGTGCGGACCGACATCACCAGTCAAAAACAAGCCGGCGACGCGCTCGCCCAGGAGGCGCAGCGATACCGCATGGCGTTCGAGTCGGCCAAGACGGGGATGGCCATCACCGGGGTGGACGGCACGTTCCTGCTGGTCAACCGCGCCCTGTGCCAACTGCTCGGCTACGAAGAACGCGAGTTGCTGGCCAGCGACTTCTACGCGGTCACCCATCCCGACGACCTGGCCGAAAGCGCCACCCAGGCCCGGCGGCTCCTCATGGGCAAGACCGACACCGTGATGGTCGAAAAACGCTACTTCCACCGAGACGGGCACGTGATCTGGTGCCGGGTGTGTGCCACGGCCGCGGCCGACCGGGAAGGATCCACCCAGTACTTCGTGACCATCGTGCAAGACATCAGCGACGTGCGGATGAACGAAGGCGACCGCCACAGGCATGAGTGGCAGGAGTTCGAAGCGGACAGGCTGGATTCGATGCAGAGTATTACCGGCCATGTGGCCGAAGGTCTTAAGACATTCGTGAGCGAAGTCCTGGACCAGGCCGCCGAGTTGCGACAGGCCCTCGAGGGCGACGACGCGGGCCAAAGCGTGGTCGACTCTCTGCAAGCGGCCGCCGAGCATCAGCGAGAGATCCTGGATCAACTCCTGACGGTGTCCCGCCGCCGGCCGCTGGCAAAGGAGCCGGTGCCGATCAACTCCTTCCTGCGCGATCTCGCCGGCCGCATGGCCGCTGATCATGACGACCAGCCGGTGCGGCTGTCACTGGCCGAAGAACTCCCTCTGGTAGAGTGTGACGCCGGACAGATCGAACTGGCACTGCGGGCTCTGTTCGCCAATGCCCGGGAGGCCGCTCCATCGGCCGGCGAGGTCATCCTGGAGAGCCAGACGATTCGACTCGACCAAATGCACTGCCGGGAACACCCGGGTCTCAAGCCGGGCACTTACGTGCAGATCACCATCAGCGACACCGGCACCGGTATGGAGTCCGACACGAAGTGCAAGATCTTCGACCCGTTCTTCACCACCAAGTCCCACCGGGAGCACCGCGGATTGGGCTTGCCCATGGCTCGGGCAATCGTCCAACAGCACGGCGGCGTACTCACCGTGTACAGTGAGGTGGGACACGGGACCTCGTGCATGATGTTCCTCCCGGTCGAGGACGACGGCGAGGAGTCCGTCCGCACCCCTTCCTCCAGTGGCAACAAAACGATTCTCCTGGCCGAAGACGAGGAAGCCCTAAGCAGTGTTGCCCGACGTCTGCTCGAGAGGCTGGGCTACAACGTGTTGACAGCGGTGGATGGCGTGGAGGCCCTGCACATGTTCGTGGCCGGGCGGGATCAAATAGACCTGGTGCTGCTCGACATATCGATGCCACGGATGGGCGGCACGGAAGCGTACGACCGTATCCGGGCCATCGACCGGACGGTACCGATCGGGTTCATGACGGGATATTCGGCCGAGATGGCCATCGAAGCCCTGGCCCACTCACGTGCCGTGCTCATCCCCAAGCCGTTAGGCCTCGAGGAATTGGGCGAGAAGGTCCGAGAGATGCTGGACAGGAGGCCCGCGAAGGGCGCCTCCATCTCGGACTCCCCACATTCCTAGCCGCAGGCCTACCTCGGCGCCGGCCTCCGGCCGTACTTCTAGCTGACGTGCCCGACGATGACTCCCACCATCGGGGCACGCCGTGTCGTTGGCGGCAAGAGCATCATCTAGCCGAGCGGCCGGCCATCGCTTCGCGCCTCAAGGCGGCTCGGGGGACCGGGGCTCCATCAGTAAGGTGCCGGACGTGGCGGTCAACAATCTCGGTCACGGCGGGCGGTATGAGATTGCTCGGCGCTTCGGCGAGTATGGGACTCAGCCGCCAGCCCCGCAGCATGATGCCCACAACAGCAGCGTGGGAGAGCACTCCGACCAAAATGAGAGCTTGGTAGGGAAATCCGACCAATGCCCCTGCCGCGATCACCAGCAATCGCAGATCGCGGTGTTTCATCCGGTCGAGGAAGTCATGGGGATAGTCCGAGGTGTGGTGCCGGGCGAATTCCTTGGTCACATAGCTGGCAAGAATGAACCCGGTTGCCGCGACGATGCCCACGGTTACCGGGAGCACCCCGGGAGCGGGGGCATGCCTGACGTACGCGACGACGATTCCCACGGTTATGGCAAGATCGGCATAGCGATCGAGGATGGTGTCCAACCACGCGCCTCTCGGTGTCGCGACGCCCTTCAGTCGTGCGATCTCCCCGTCACAGCCGTCGATGACCGACGCAGCCTGTATCAGCAAGCCTCCGAGAGCGCCGACCGCGTAACCTCCAGCGGCAAGAAATCCCGCACCGATCAAACTCATGAGGAAGGAAGCCACCGTGATCTGGTTGGGGGTGACTCCGGTTCGTACCAGGTACTTGGACAGGCGGATGGAGAGCGGACGATTGATCCACTGAGAAACGAAGCCGTCCTGGCCGCCCTTGTTCAGAGAGGAGAGTAGTTGCCGCTCCGCTTCGACGAGCGTCTCCGGTGTGTCGACGTCCAGCCAACGGCAACCGGTGACGTCGATCGGCCGTACCACACCACGAGACGCCAACTCGGCGATTGCGTCTGACAGTTGGTGCCGGCCACCCAGGCGAACTTTCTCAATTGCCAGAAAGATCTCCGGTCCGCACAAGAACGCCCCGGTGTCTATGCTGTCCCACTCAGCCAGGCCCTTGCCGATCTCCACAACACGGCCGCTGACGCAACGGACCCTGGTAGCGTCGTTCAGGTCGAAGACTTGGTGGTGATTCCGATCGACAGCTAGACACACCTCGTCGCTGGCGGGAGGATCGGCCAGCAGTTTCTTCAAGATCTCCGGATCGACCAAGTGATCGGCCATCAGGAGGAAGAACGGCTGGGCCCGGAGATGGCTGGCCGCGGCACCTGTACTGGCACCGTTACCCATAGACCAGTTGTAGGCATTGGCACAGGATACCTCGAGGCCGAGCCGGTCACACAATCGGTGGACGTGACTGGTGACCTGCTCCTCTTCGTGGCCGACCACCACAACAAACTGTCGCACCCCGACAGAGGCACAGACGCGTATGGCTCTCTCGATCAGGGACTGGCCCAACAACTCAGTCAGAGGTTTGGGCACCTCCGAGTCCATGCGCATTCCCTGGCCGGCTGCCAAGATGACGGCAGGCGGGCATTGCGTAGAAGTAAACCGGTGTTGTGTCATCGAAGTGCCTCAATGATATCATCGGCAAGCCGCCGAGTGGCTGCCGCTACTAAAGAGAACCGCTGCGTCAAGTCTCGGGCGGACGGGAGGGGCTGTCCATTGGAATTCACCACGCAGCCACCCGCTTCCTCGACCGCGAGAGCAGCGGCGAAGAAGCTCTCAGCTGTCAGCCTGTTGCGTATGTCCACGTGGGCGTCAAGCGCACCGGTCGCCACCAAGGCGAGAGCCCGGGAAGCGCACCCTAAGCTACGCACCCCACGCGCTCGCGCCAGTAGCGCACCTAACGCAGGGGGCGGAGCGAAGTGGTTTAACTCGACTGAAACGAAGGCGTCCTCGATACGTTCCACTGCGGAGGTCAGCACCCGTGCATCCCCCCGGAACGCGTTCCCTCCGCGGCGGGCGAGGAGCGGCGTTGCCCTCTCGAGCTCACCGACCAAGGCCCACTCAATATTGCCAACAGCGAGTGGCGCCCCCGCCGGCAGCACCGCCAAGCATACGCCCGACAGGTTCAGCCCGCGGGCGTAGTTGTCGGAGCCATCCACTGGATCGAGGATGAAGCACCACTCCGGTGGAGCTTCACTGAGTTTCAGCTCGCCCGATTCCTCCGAGAGTAACACACTCGGCGGGGCGTGATGCCGCAGGTATTTCTCTACGCACCGCTCCGCGGCCAGGTCAAACTGCTGGGTCTGATCGCCCTTCGGGTTGGCATCTAGTTCCATACCGTCCACATCTTGGTGCGTCGCGAGAGCTGCTCGCACCAAGTTGTGCACATCCCCGAGCAGTTTGCCCATGGGTTCGCTGGATAGTGCCATATCGGATATCGGTTAACGATGCAGTGTGAACGACGGTTCGGCGCTCTCTCCCTCCCCCTGTTATCGACACCGGAGGTGGAGTCTTTGTGGAAAACTTCTCCACAGGCGAACCGGCCGCGGCTTGGCTAATACCCATACTGTACTTACGGATAGTAATCACCTTGGCGGCCGCATGAGGCCCCGGTGAGTCCCACCCGACGAAACATGGTGATCTCCTGAGGGCACACCCGGGCGCTCATCCGGCACCGGTGGCCACTCCGCGTTCCCCCAGTCGAGCCCGCCAGCCGCCGGGCAGCCTCGGGTTCGTGGGCTCGCCGGCGAATGATCCGTTCGACTTCCTTCACGGTCCACTGCGGGTAGGGACGGTCCTGCAGTTGGAACACCATCCCCTGCTCCAGCCAGCCATCGTGCCGCACCCGGAGGTACCAGCCGAATGCCTGGCGTTGTAGCACCCGCTTGACCATGTCCCGCACGCGGAACTTGCGGGCCAGCGTTTGGCACGGTTGTCCTCTAGGGGGTCTTCGGCGTCAGCCACGCCGTAGGATTTCGGCTGCCCGACCTGAATCGACAGGATCTCCATCGCTCCTCGCTTCAAGATTTGCAACTCATTGTAATATCTCCCCTTAGGGCACTCGGTCAATCTACGGATCAGCTCTTCGCCCCCGACGGCAGCGCTTCCCATGATCCTGCCAACCACTTATCTTCAGGCCACTTAGCCAACCCTCCTCGACCGGACACCCGGGTCGGGGCCAACAGACCAAAGGAAGGTGTCATGACACGTCAGTACGAGGCGGTCTATATCTTCGATTCCGCCCTCGACGAGGCCACGATTACGGAGCACTTGGACCAATTCCATTCGCTCCTGGCCCAGCCGACGGCCGCCGCACCAGCGTGCAACCATTGGGGCAAGCGCACGCTGGCCTACCCCATCAAGAACCACGAAACCGGCTACTACGTCATCGCCCAGTTCGAAACGGCGACCGAGGCGCTGCCCGAGTACCAACGCGCGGTCAAGCTCGACGAGAGTGTCCTCCGCCACCTCATCGTACTCAACGATGGTCCACAGCCCGTGGTCCCGGAAGTCACTCCCACCGAGACTAAGGATGGCGACTCATGAGGCGACGGAATAAGTCGTGCGCCATCTGTGAATCGGGTGTCCGGGTAGTGGACTACAAGGACGATCGACTCCTGTCCCGGTTCATAACCGAGCGGGGCAAGATGCTCCCCAGCCGGTTGTCGGGCACTTGCGGGCGGCACCAGCGGCAGTTGAGCACCGCCATCAAGCGTGCCCGCGAGCTGGCCCTGTTGCCCTACATCAAGGGATTCGGCGGCTGACCGACCTCCCGGCGGCACCCCCGGCACGACGTCGGGTCTCACCAGGCACGTTCCTGGCTCTGGCGGGCTACATGCTCCTGGCATGGCCCGACGTCATCGTCTTCGCGCTGGGACCGATCGGGGTGCTGTTGCTGGTGTCCGGCCTCCGGACCACTCGAGAGCGACTGTGGTTGAGTGCCATTGTAGCCTGGACGGTGCTCTGGTTGTTCCAGCCGGCAGGCGTCGCAACACAGATCATCCGAGGCGGCGGCATCATGGTTACCGGAGCCTTCGTCGCGGCCGTCCTCTGGCGGCCGGAACGACTGGGTCGCAGCGTCGCCATCGCGGTGGCAACGGGGCTGGCCGGCACCCTCTGGTGGACTTGGATCCTGGGCGTGACGTGGGAGCGGATCGAATTCGCCCTGACGAGAGCGACTTGGGCCACCTACCAGACCATGGCCAGAAGCATGGCGGCGTTCGACGGACCGGGTGCCGCGGAGGACGCCGCGGCCGGCATCGCGCTCATGGTAAGGTTGTTCCCCGGCCTGGCGGTGTTGGCGGCCGGGACCGGCCTGCTGGTGGCGTGGGCCGTGTACCAGCGGGTGGCGCTCCGTCCAGTTGGTGGCCCGGCGGCGCCGTTCATCAATTTTCGGGGAAGCGACCATCTCCTGTGGGGCCTGGTGGTGCCGCTGGCAATCCTGATCAGTCCGGCGAGAGACACGCTGGACTTGGTCGCGGTCAACGCCCTGCTGGTGTTCGGGGTCATCTACGTCATCCGCGGCGCTGCCATTTTGACGTGGTTCATGCGGTCGAAATCGCGCCTTGGATCGTTAGGTTTGGGCCTGCTGGCCATCGCGGCCCTGTTCGTGTTGCCCATAGCAGGGAGTGGGCTACTGTTACTTGGAATCGTTGATACCTGGATCGATATCCGGCGGCGGCCCATGCCACCGCCCAGCACACGAGGTGAGTTGCCATGATCGAAGTAATACTGCGCGAGGATGTCCAGTCACTGGGCAAAGCTGGAGACCTGGTACGGGTCAAGCCGGGGTATGCCAGGAATTTCCTCCTTCCCAAGGGATTCGCCTACCAGGCGACGGCCGGCAACAAGAAACGTATCGAGGCCGAAACCAAGTCTCGCAACGCCCGGCTGGCGGCGGACAAGGTGGGCGCCGAGGCGCTGGCGGCGGTGTTGGGCGAGGTGCCGATCACCCTGGCCCGCAAGGCGGGCGAGGGCGATCGGTTGTTCGGGTCGATCACCGCCCAGGACATCGCCGATGCCCTGGCGGCCGCGGGGCACGAAGTCGACAAGCGCAAAATCGACCTGGAGTCCCCGGTAAAGAGCCTCGGCGAGCACGTGGTACCGATCAAGCTGCACCCGGAGGTCGTCGCCGACATCCACCTGACCGTGGTCGCCGAGTAACGAGGACTGCATGACCGTTGGGATCGCCTATCTGGACGGCCCCAGGCTGGCCCGCTCGTGGTACGCGGCGTCGGACTGGGTTTCCGCCGGGCGCGAGGAAATCAATCGCATCAATGTGTTCCCCGTCGCCGACACCCTCCGGGCGCTGGCTGACGCCACGCTCGAAGACACCGCCCGCACGATGGCCCGCGGCTGGGCGGCACCCGATAACGCCACAGAAATGCAGCGCGTGCTCAACCAATCGGGAACACTCCTGACCATGGACCGGTTTGATAACCTACTGAGGGCCGGCGCGGCATGACGGCCGGCACGGCCCGGGAGGGTCTAGACCGCAGTGTGCCACAGGCGGTGCGGGTCGCCATGGAGGCGATCGACGGCCTCAAGGGACAGGACCTGTTGGCCCTGGATGTGCGGGATGTGAATGATGCGACCGACTTCTTCGTCATTGCTACAGGGACCTCCGACGCCCACGTCAGGGGAATCGCCAATGCGGTGATCGAGGCCCTCCGCCAGACGGGGCAGAGGCCGCACCATGTGGAGGGACTCACGGTCGGGACATGGGTATTATTGGATTATGTGGATTTGGTGATCCACCTGTTCCATCCCGAAACGCGGGCGTTTTATCAGTTGGAGCGTCTGTGGAGTGACGCGCCGGAGCTGGAGTTCAGCTCGACTTCGTAGGAGAGTGTATGCTGCAACGCATTGCCGGACTCGCGCTTGCCCTGATGGTGGCAGCCCCCGCCGTCGGCAGCGCCCAGTACTTCGGGAAGAACAAAGTCCAGTGGACCAGTTTCGACTTCAAGATCATCGAGACCGAGCACTTCGACGTCTATTTCTACGAGCGCGAGCGGGAAGCGGCGATGGACGCCGCGCGCATGGCGGAGCGCTCCTATGCCCGGCTGTCCCGGATCATGAATCACCAGTTCAAGAACCGGAAGCCGATCATTTTGTATGCCTCTCACTCCGATTTTCAACAGACCAACGCGCTCTCGGGAGATATCAACGAAGCGACGGGCGGTGTCACCGACTTCCTGAAACACCGGGCGATCATGCCCTTCACCGGGTCGTACTCCGAATTCGAACACGTGCTGACCCACGAGATGGTGCACCAGTTCCAATACGACATCTGGAGCGATGGCAAACCCGGCGCCGGGCTTGCCCGGCTGATCGCCATCAACCCACCCTTGTGGTTCGTGGAAGGGATGGCGGAATACCTGTCGCTGGGTGAAGTGGGTCCCGAGACCGCCATGTGGCTGAGAGACGCGTCCGTCGAGGGCACCCTCCCCACCATTCAGGCTCTCACGTTCGACCCCTACATCTTCCCCTACCGCTTCGGGCACGCGTTGATGGCGTACATCGGCAACCGCTGGGGTGACGAAGCCATCGGTGCGCTGCTGAAGACCACCATCACCGGCGGCATCGAAGGCGCCTTTCACCGGGTGCTCGGCATTTCGACGGCACAGTTGTCGGCCCAGTGGCGTGACTACGTCCAGAAGACCTATCTCCCGGAACTGAGAGACCGCCAGACGGCGGCCTCGGTGGCGGATCCGCTGCTCACCATGGAGCGCTCCGGCGGGACGCTGCATGTGGCGCCGGCCCTGTCGCCCGACGGGTCGAAGATCGCCTACCTCAGTGAGAAGGACTTTTATTTTGTAGACATGTACCTGGCCGACGGGGTCACCGGCAAAGTGACGCGCCGGTTGGTCAAGTCGACATTCGATTCCAACTACGAGACGTTCCGCTACCTCAACGCCAGCAGCAGCTGGTCGCCCGACGGCGAACTCCTGGCGCTGGCGGCCAAACGCGGCGCTCAGGACGACTTGGTCCTGCTCAACGACCGGGGCAAGGAGGTGGCCCGCCTCAAGATCGGTCTGAACGGCCTCACCAACCCCTCCTGGAGCCCTGACGGCGGCCAGCTAGTGTTCTCCGGCAACGCAGGCGGCATCTCCGACCTCTACATCATCAACCGTGACGGCACTGGGTTGACCCGGTTGACCAACGACAAGTTTGCCGATCTGCAACCCGACTGGTCGCCCGACGGCAGCACCATCGCCTTCGTGACCGACCGCGGTCCCGACACCGACTTCAACAATCTCCGGTTCGGCAACTTCCGCATCGCCCTGTACCATCTGGAGACCGGCAGGGTGGAAGTGCTGCCCCAGATGGAGCATGGCAAGAACATCTCGCCCCAGTGGGCTCCGGATAGCCGCTCCATCGCCCTGGTGTCGGATCGGACCGGAATCAGCAACCTGTACCTGTACGATCTCGACGACAGGGCGCTGTTCCAGCTCACCAACTTCTACACCGGTAGCCAGTCCGCCACGGCCATGTCGCCGGTGCTGACCTGGGCCCGTCAGGCCGACCGGCTGGCGTTCGTCTACTACTCTGCCCAGCGCACCTCGGTCTACTCGATCACCGACCCGCGCAAGCTCAAGGGCGCACCATACACAGCCCCGTCGGCCGCGGACAGCGCGCTGGCGGACTTCGCCGCGGCGCGGACCGATCCTATTCCCGGTGGCGAGTTGCTGCCGCGCCGGGTGACGCCGGTGCTGTTAGATCCGGAGCCGGCCCTGGACAGCACGGCCCAGGACACCACGACCCAGCGCCCCGAGGTGCTCGGTGGCGGCTCGATCTACCGAACGTCCCGCGGGTTCCGCGCGGCG